>JABDGY010000026.1 GCA_013285805.1 Bacteroidota bacterium
CGGATTACTGGCTTGCCTGATAATGCTGGCAGTGATATTGATAATTCTTGGCATTGATAAACTATCAAGGTCATAAAAGCCAGGTAACCTCGTTTTTTGTAAAATCAACTTTTATCATATATTTGTATAAACCATAATTAAATCCCTATGAAGAAGATTATGTTACTCTCTGCATCCATACTTTTTGTTTCTGCAGTTTATGCGCAAAAAATAAAAGTATATGAATCACGCGAAAATATAGGCAACGGCAATAACAACGCGCTGGTTGTAGCCATTTACGGCTGCGATGAAAGCGATGTGCAAAAGGAATGGAAATCGCTGATGAAGGGCTATGGCGCTAAGGTATCGACCGATAAGAGCGGAATGTTTGCCGATAATGCCGTAATAAAGGATATGGGTAATAACACTATTGATATTTATGCCCGTTTCGATGTAAAGAAAGACGGAGAAATAGACCTGGTGGTAGGCTGGGACCTCGGAGGCGCTTATATGTCTTCATCGGCACATCCTGATAAATATAAAATAGCCGAAAAAATAATGCACGATTTTTCCTACAAAATGACCAAAGAAGCCATTGACAGCAAACTGAAGGACCAGCAAAAGGCCCTCGATAAACTGAATAGTCAGCAGCACGACCTGGAAAAAGACAATAAAAACCTGAATAGTGAAATAACAGATTACCAGAACCGTATAAAGAAGGACCAGGACGCCTTGGAAAAGAATAAAGACGACCAGGCAAAAAAACATACCGAAATAAGCAACCAGCAAACCATTGTTGACGACCTTACCAAGAAGGATAAAGCAGTAGAGTAAACGTTAGCCTTACTAAAACAAGCCATTTTAACCCTGTATAGCCCGTAAAAGCTACGGGGCACAAAATTTTTGTAGCTTTGGGGTTCTTTTTACAACGCATAAAGATTATGGAAATATTAGCAGCCCGCGTTTCACGTCTTTCCGAATCGCAAACCCTTGCTATGGCAAGGCGTAGCAGGGAACTGAAGGCCAAAGGAGTTGACGTAATAAGCCTTAGCCTGGGCGAACCTGATTTCCATACCCCCGATGTAATTAAAGAAGCCGCTAAAAAGGCCATTGACGATAATTTCAGCTACTATACACATGTATGTGGTTACCTGGAACTCAGGCAGGCTATTTCTAAAAAATTCAAGCGTGATAATAACCTCGACTATGATGCCGAACAGATAGTGGTATCTACCGGCGCAAAACAATCGATTGCCAATGCCGTGTTAAGCATAATTGGTCCCGGCGACGATGTAGTTATACCTTCGCCCTACTGGGTTAGTTACCTTGAAATAGTAAAGCTGGCCGAAGGAAATTGCGTGCTGGTTAAAGCAGGTATAGAGAATGATTTTAAAGTAAAGCCTGAGCAAATACGGGCAGCCATTACACCCAAAACAAAGCTCTTCCTTTTCAGTTCGCCATGCAATCCTACGGGCTCCGTTTATTCAAAACAAGAACTGGAAGCTATCGCCGCGGTATTAGCTGAATATCCTAATATTTACATAATAGCCGATGAAATATATGAGCACATAAACTTCATTGGCAAATCGGAAAGTATCGGCACTATTCCTTCGGTGAAGGACAGGGTTATAACCATCAACGGCCTTTCAAAAGCATTTGCCATGACGGGCTGGAGGGTTGGCTACATGGGCGCACCCAAAGAAATTGCAAAGGCATGCGATAAAATACAGGGACAAATTACTTCGGCAACAAGTTCTATTTCACAAAAGGCTTGTGAAACAGCCATGCAACTCGACCCGTCTATTACTTTCCCAATGCGCGACACATTTAAGAAACGCCGCGATTTGGTTTACAAAATGATCCAGGATATTTCGGGGATGAAGACTAACCTGCCCGATGGCGCTTTCTATTTCTTCCCCGAAGTATCTTATTATTTCGGCAAATCATATAATGGTACAGTAATAAATAACGGAACCGACCTTTGCCTTTACCTGCTCGATAACGCTAAAGTTGCATTGGTACCCGGCGCGGCTTTCGGAGACGATAACTACGTCCGTTTTTCGTATGCTACGTCGGAAGATCTGCTGGTAAAAGCCATGAACCGTTTAAAAGAATCACTCGCTTTATTAAAATAACACAACGTGACTTCCGCAGAATTAAATAAGCTCTTTACTTCATTCAACAAGGTTAACGCCCTTATTATAGGCGACCTTATGCTCGATGCCTATTACTGGGGCGATGTCAGCCGCATTTCACCTGAAGCGCCTGTGCCGATTGTGAGTGTGCGCAAAAAAGAAAGTCGCATGGGCGGCGCGGGTAACGTAGCCATAAACATACAGGCTATGGGTGCGACACCTTACCTCTGTGGTATTATCGGCAACGATGATAATGGCGAAAGGATGCTGAAAATAATGCAGGAAAACAAAATGCCCGTGCATGGTGTTGTTAAGGTGACCGACAGGCCCACAACCACCAAAACCCGTATCATAAGCCATAACCAGCATATTGTGCGAATTGATGAAGAGACCGATACAGTTATAAGCCAGCAACAATCTGATAAGCTTTTTGCACAGGTTGAGAAGATTGTAAACGGCGGAAAAATCGGCGTTATAATTTTTGAAGACTACGACAAAGGGGTTATTTCTTCTGCCTTAATTGACAAAGTAACAGCACTTGCAAAGAAGCATGAAATACCAACGGTGGTAGACCCTAAAAAGAGAAACTTTACCGCTTACCGCAAGGTTACCCTTTTCAAGCCCAACCTGAAAGAACTGAAAGAAGGCGTAGGCACCGACATTGATGCTACTGACCTGGAAAAGCTTCGCAAAACTGCGGAAGTATTACGTAAAAAACAGGAGATAGATATAGCGCTCATTACCCTTTCTGAACATGGGGTGTATGTAAATTCCGATAAAGAAAAGAAACTGATACCGGCCCACATTCGCAACATATCTGATGTATCGGGTGCGGGCGATACGGTTGTGAGCGTGGCTGCACTGTGCTGCGCGCTGGGCCTCTCACCCATCTATACCGCCTTCCTTTCCAACCTTGCGGGCGGACAGGTATGCGAAAAAACGGGCGTTGTGCCTGTAAACAAAGAGCAACTGCTGAAAGAAGCGGGACAATATCTTTAAGAAATGATTTCACGCCCTCATATTACTCCCTATGAGGAGATGAACCTGAACAAGAAGGAACAGGTGAAGTTGATGTTCAACAACATTGCCCACCGTTACGATTTCATGAACCGCCTGCTTACTTTTCGTATAGATACTATATGGAGAAAAAGAGCAGTGAAGCTTGTGAAACCATTTTCTCCTAAAGATATACTCGATGTAGCCACAGGCACAGGCGACTTTGCTGTGCAGCTTGCAAAACTGAAACCCACTAAAGTTATTGGTATAGATATTGCAGATGTAATGCTTGAACTTGGAAGAAAGAAAATTGAAAAGAAAGGCTTAAGCGGTACTGTACAATTTATAGAGGCCGATAGTGAGAACCTGCCCTTTGCCGATAATTCATTCGATGTTGTTAGTTCAGCTTTCGGAGTACGGAACTTTGAAACCCTGGAAAAAGGGTTGGGCGAAATGCATAGGGTGCTTAGGTCTGGCGGACATGTACTTATTTTGGAAGCCTCGAACCCGGAGAACATGCCCTTTAAAGGCCTTTATAAAACCTATATGTGCAGAATATGCCCTGCCATAGGTGGTTTATTCTCAGAGAATAAGGCATATAGCTACCTGAACCGTTCGGTAAGCGTTTTCCCTACCGGCAAGGCTTTTACCGATATACTGACACATGTGGGCTTTACAGAAGCAGCGCATTACCCGCAAAGCATGGGAGTGGCATCTATATACCTGGCAAAAAAATAAGGGCTTGGAAAATAAAACCACATATAAAGCGTTATTTAACCCTATGTTCTCAAGCTATAAGGTTGTTTTTTATCCACGTGAATTTGCAAAACGCTGTGTAAAAAGCATCCTTCCTTTTTTATTTATTTTTTGCCTGGGCAAACAGGTAAAAGCGCAGGAAATGAACCTGCCCGCGTACGACCACACCTACCTGCACTTCGGGTTTATAATAGCCATAAATTCAACCGATTTTTTTGTCCAGCCTATTCCCAACCTGGGCGGGCATTTTGCCGACAGTGTAAAAAGTATTTATTCACAGCCCAAAGCCGGATTTAACCTGGGTATTGTATCGGAAATTAAAATACAGAAATACCTTAAAATACGTTTTGTACCCGACCTTTCCTTTGCGGAACGCGACCTTGTCTATTCTATACTTTCAACTAAGGATACTACAACTTATACAAAAAGGGTAGAATCTACTTTCCTCGATTTTCCACTCGATATAAAACTTATTTCAAAGCGGCTGAATAACTTCCAGGCCTATATTTTAGGTGGGGGAAAATATATACATGACCTTTCATCGCAAAAAGGTGTAGACCAGGCATTGGCCGGCGCCAACGCCACAGTAAGGCTTTACCCCAACGATTATGCATACGAAGCCGGCGGAGGTGTACAGTTCTTTCTGCCCTATTTCAAATTCGGACTAGAATTTAAATTGTCTATGGGTGTGCGCAACCTGCTTATACAGGATAATACCGTTTTTTCACAGTCGATACAAACGCTGCGCTCGAAAGTGTTCCTGTTTACATTTACGTTTGAGGGATAAAACCTACTCACTTAATGGCACACGGATGACGCTGATGAAACTGATTTGCACGGATTAATCAGTGAATATCCGTCCAATCCGTTTTATCGGTGTTCTATTAAATAAAATGTAATTCCTTTTCTATGGCCACACTATCTAGTGTGTAATCAGCTTAATTCTTCGTACCCGTTTTTTATCAGGGTCGATACTATTTTCATCCTGATTTTAGCCCGAATGGCATTGCGTGAATGAGCAGGTATTACAATAGATTCGCCTACTTTAAGTAAGTTCGATGCACCATTTATTATAACGTCGGCCTCGCCTTCAATAACCTGTATAAGATTATCGAAAGGTGAAACTCTTCCGCCTAATGCCTGGCCTGCATCAAATGCGCCTACACTTACATTACCGGTTAGTTTGCCCAAAATAGTTTTGAATACAATAGAATTGGCCGTGTATTCAATAATACCGGGGGCAATAAAGCTTTTCGATTTTTCAAATTCTGAATCTTCCAAATAATCAGGTATTAAGTTAAACTATTAAAAAAAGGACGGTTTCGCTTTTGAAATGAACATCACAATCATTCCATGCTTTTATTACAGTGTATGGTGAGTTAAATGCACACCATTGTTTCCATTTTTTGAAGGAAACCCTTCTGTCCTTATGCCGATGCCAATTGCAATCATTCGTTGGTTTTCCATGTCGCTATCCATTTGCATTCTTACTTTCCTGGCCCTGGCTATCCTGCGTTTTAATTTACCACCTGTACCCGGTTTAAATGCAAGCAAACTGACAAATGCCATTATAATAGCCAAGCCTGTTATACTATACAATATTGTATTCATTTCATTTATGTATTTACTGATTATTAAATAACTGCAAACAAAGGTCTATAAATGCCCCCTTTAACATCTTACACATTTTGGGGAACATGTTACATAAATCACATATTTTCCAGTGTCTCCTGTCGCTTTTGCTTCAATTGCTTATAGAATGATGGCGAAAGACCGGTAACCTTCTTAAACTGGTTCGATAAATGGGCCACACTGCTGTAATGCAGTTTATATGAAATTTCGGTAAGGGTAAGCTCATCATACAGTAAAAGCTCCTTTACCCGCTCAATTTTATGAATGATAATGTATTGTTGCAGGGTAATGCCCTTTACCTCTGAGAATATATTGGAAAGGTATGTATAATCGTAGTTCAGCTTCTCGCTGATATAATCGGAGTAATTCGTGGTTGGCAGCTCATCGGTATAGTGAATCATCTCAGTAATTACATTCTTTATCTTCTCTATGAGTATGCTCCGCTTATCATCCAGCAATTCCAGGCCCGACTCCAATAAGTTCTTTTTCAACTGCTCGCGCTGTTCAGGGGTTATGTTTTCCAGTATTTCAACTGTGCCCAGGTCGACAACCGCATAGTGCAACCCGATTTTTTTCAGTTCTTCCTTCACCATCATTTTGCAGCGCAGGCTAACCATGTATTTTATATAAAGCTTCATGTAAGACGTACTATTAATTTACTTCAACATTATTCAGATAACCTTACTGAGATTCCTTATTGAAAGGAAAGAGAAGTAAGCTAATGCACCGGGTTGAATTGGGTGCCATAGGGGAGAACCATAAAGATACGATAATTTCCGCTCAATTGCCATAACATAAAGGCAGTAGCAGTAAATATGTGATGAAATGGGCAATTGCCACGACCTTCAGGTCGTAGGTATAAATTCAATATGAAGATTGGATTTAAACTAAATCAAATGTTTACTGTCCGCAACTTTCATAAATTCATTATATTCTTCGGTGAAAGTTTTCTTTTTATGATGCTCTTCCTGGTTTAATATATAACCTCTTACTTTATCAGCTACTGAGTAGCTTACTGACAGTGCAATGTATTCCTCCTGCCACTCAAATTTCGATTTAATCAGTCCTTGCTTGTTCACCCAGTTTGATGATTCGCCCTTTAAAAGATTGATTGTTTTTGCAATAGTTTGATCAGCTCCAAGAGAAATAAGTAAATGTATATGGTCAGATACACAATTCATGCTGTCAATGAAAATGCCCTTTTTTATACTATTGTCTTTTATATGTTTTAGTAACACACCCTTTAACTCCTTTGTAATAATTGGCACCCTGTTTTTGGTAGACCATATTACATGTATAAAAAGATTACAATAAGGCATGATGTATAATAGTTTAGGCTAAAGCCAAATTTAGGTAGTTCTCCTTATCCACGACATAAATGTCGTGGCAATTTCTGAACAATGATTTTGAGGCTTCATACCAGATGCCCTTGGACAATTGCCAATACCTTTAGGCCACGGTCGGAAAATGGTTTAGGCTAAAGCCAAATCCAGTTAGCTCTTTTTATCCACGACCTGAAGGTCGTGGCAATTATATAATACCAGAGCAATAATTTTGAGTCTTTGTACAGGCACCATTTGGACAATTGCCACGACCTTTAGGTCACGGTTGGAAAATGGTTTAGGCTAAAGCCAAATCCAGTTAACTCTTTTTATCCACGACCTGAAGGTCGTGGCAATTATATAATACCAGAGTAATAATTTTGAGTCTTTGTACAGGCACCATTTGGACAATTGCCACGACCTTTAGGTCACGGTTGGAAAATGGTTTAGGCTAAAGCCAAATCCAGTTAACTCTTTTTATCCACGACCTGAAGGTCGTGGCAATTATAATACCAGAGTAATAATTTTGAGTCTTTGTACAGGCACCATTTGGACAATTGCCACGACCTTTAGGTCGTGGTTATAGATGCAATGTCAAAAAGGGGCTTTAGCCCAAATTTAGCCATCGCTTTTGAAACCTTCAAATATTCACACATTTCAATATTTTTGTAATCATGTTTAAACCTCTCACAAAAAAACAATTACTTTTTATTGCAGTTATCTTTGCAGCCATTAAAGCAGATTCCCAGCAAATGAATTTGCCTAGGTATGATAGTGTTAAAAATCATTTAGGTTTCATTTTCTGCATTAATTATGTAAACTTTAAATTAGAAACTATTCCAAACCTAAGCCAGCATTTCAAGGATACCCTGAAAACAGTAGTTCCTGAACCTCAGTCTGGCTTCAATATTGGGTTTATTGAGGAATATAAGCTTTATAAAAACCTTAAGTTACGCATAATGCCCAACCTCGGATTTATGGAACGAGATATTGATTATTCTGTGGCTGGAGTAGATACTTTCATAATTGTTAAAAGAATTGAATCAACATTTATGAATTTACCTATTGATTTGAAATGGGTATCAAATCGTATCAAGCGAAATATACAGGTGTACGTGTTAGGTGGAATAAATCTTGATAAAGATCTTTCCTCTCAAAAAGGAATAAACCAGCAACAAGAAGGCCCTAATTCTACAGTAATTCTTGAGCCCTACGACTTTGCATACGAAGCAGGTGCAGGGTTACAATTCTTTTTCAAATCCTTTAAATTGGGCATTGATTTGAAGTTATCTCTCGGGACTCAAAATGTAATGATACCCGATCAATCAATATATACTCAATCAATCCAGAGCCTTCATTCTAAAATATACTTGCTTACGTTTTCTTTCGGGGGTTAAGCCTCCTCCGGAACCTCAAGCTTAAGGCCGGCCTTAACCATGGCGCTTACACCGCCGCTAACATTGGTGAGTTTGGTAAAGCCCTCTTTCTGCAATATGGATAGTGCAATCATAGAACGGTAACCACCTGCGCAATGCACATAATAGTGTTCGTTCTTATCAAGTTCATTCAAACGTTTCGAAAGTGTAGCCAATGGCATGGCAATAGCATCGTGTACCATACCGTTTGCCATTTCGCCATCGTTGCGTACATCAATTATTTTGTCTTCGCCAATGTGCTTCATAAATTCCGTAGCCGAAACAGACTCAATGCTCTGCACTGTGTTTCCTGCATCTTTCCAGGCTTTTATACCGCCTTTCAAAAATCCCCTTACATCATCGTAACCCACACGTGCCAGCCTCATTACGGTTTCATTCTCTTTGCCATCGTCGCAAATAAGCAGAAAAGGAACTTTTCCGAAAAGGGTACCTGTCCATATAGCGAACTGTCCGCCCAGGCCAATATTTATTGAGCCGGGTATATGTTCCTTTGCAAAATCTTCTGCACTGCGTGTATCGAGTATAACAGTACCTGAAGTTATTTCTTTTTTAAACGCGCTTACATCAAGCGACTTAACATTATGGTTCATCAATGTCTCCATATCAGCTTCGTAGCCTTTGCGATTGATAACCGCGTCGGTAAAGAAATACTGCGGAGGTGTTTCAAGGCCCGATACCATTATGTTTACAAAGGCTTCCCTGCTCATAGGCTGCAGGGCATAGTTTCCTTTTCTTTCTTTGCCAATTGTTGTGGTAGATTCTGTACCAATATTTTTACCACAAGCCGAACCTGCACCGTGGCCGGGATATACCACCACATCATCGGGCAGTTTTTTCAATTTCTCAATAGAATCGTAAAGCATTGATGCCAGTTGTTCCTTTGGCAAATTCATATTTGCGGCAAGGTCTACCCTGCCTACTTCACCTACAAACAATGTATCGCCCGAGAAGAGAGAAGTTGCTTTGCCGCTTTCATCTTTCAGCAAAAAGCAGCACGATTCGGTAGTATGGCCAGGAGTATGAATAACCTGCACCTTGCATTTTCCCATTGCAAATTCCTGTCCGTCTTCAGCCACCACAATTTCATAAGCTGCCTTGGCCTGCGGGCCGTAGACAACCTTTGCGCCTGTTTTCTTCACCAAATCAATATGACCTGAAACAAAATCGGCATGGAAATGGGTTTCGAAAATGTATTTGATTTTTGCCTTGCGGGCCGTTGCAATATCAATGTAAACCTGTGTATCGCGCAGGGGGTCAATTATCGCTGCTTCCCCATCCGATTCAATATAATATGCTGCCTGTGCCAGGCATCCGGTGTAAATTTGTTGTACGTACATACTCACTTCTTTTTCAGTTTATTTCGGCAAAGTTATGAAACACCAAGCGAAAAAAATATGACATTTTACTGTTTTGGCGGGCACCCTAAAAATACAGATACGGAGCCGCTTTCGTTATTGTTTACGGTAGCAAAATCAACATAGCCGTCGCCGTTAAAATCGTCGGTAAGAATGCAGATAGGCGATATACCTGCCTGGAAGGTCTGGGGGTCCAGGAACTTGCCTGTACCATCGTTCATCAGTATTGAAATATTGTTGGTACCTGCGTTGCAAAGCGCAATATCCATCTTGCCATCTTTATTCACATCAATGGCTACAACCGATATGGGCCCGCCACCGCCTGCAGGCACGTTCACGGCCTTCATAAAGGTGCCGTCGCCTTTGTTAATTAATATAGAAACATTGCCGTTGGCGCTGTTCACTGCCGCTATATCGGGCTTGCCGTCCCCATTAAAATCGCCGGCAGTTACGCAGTTAGGGTAGCTACCCACAGGGTATTCCGATGCACGGTTGAAAGTTCCATCGCCTTTACCCAGCAATACCGAAACGCTATTACCGCCCGTATTGGTAACCACAAGGTCGTCGTTACCGTCTCCGTTAAAATCGGCTACAGCAACAGGTGAAGGATATTCTCCCACCCGGAAACTGCCATTGTTTGTAAACGTTCCGTCGCCATTACCAAGCATTATGGTAACCGTATTACTACTATCGTTGGCTATAGCTATATCGGCCTTTTTATCTTTATTAAAATCATCAACTACCACATAACATGGGAAAGGTCCGCCCGGGAAATCTTTCTTAGGCTGGAAAGTGCCGTCGCCATTGCCGAGGTAAATAGATATGGTTTCGCTGCCCACATTGCTAACAGCCAGGTCCATTTTGCCGTCGCCGTTAAAGTCGCCTGCTTTTACCGAAGTAGGGTAATGCCCCGCAGGGTATGATACTCCCGGTTTAAATGTTCCGTCGCCGTTATTGATGAGGATAACCAAATCGTCGCCATTGTAATTTACCACGGCTATATCGGGTTTACCATCGCCGTTTAAATCGGCGCTGCAGGCTGAAAAAGCAAATTTACCGGCCTTGTATGGGATAGATTTTTGCATACACACCGTTGCCTGCCCATAAGCAGAACCTATAGCACAGAGAGTCAGTATGTATATGGCAATCGCCTTGCCAAACGGTTTCATTTCAGCAAAAATCCAATTTATGTAAGTATGCAAATGTAGAAAAATATATAGCTCTCAGAATAAAAACTTTTCAGCGTAAAAAATAGGGGCTATATCGCTGAAAATCACATAAACCACTATATCATCGGGAGGGGTACTGAAACGACCTTTACTAAGTCGTTTTAGACGGCAAAATGAGGGTGTACTTCTTTGGTAGATATGCCCCGAAACCTACTCTTTCCACCTCATTCTCAGCTTCTTCTTCTCCCCCACCAATTTTTTAGCCTTTATACGTTTCTCTTTCGCCTGTTTGCTGGGTTTCGACGCTATCCGTTTCTTTTTCTTTCGGAAGGCCCCTTCGAGCAGGGTATAAAAACGGTTTATGGCAGCCTTTTTATTCATCAGCTGGCTGCGTTCTTCCTGGGCCACTATTTTTAAAATACCCTCTTTATTTATGAATGAAGCTAACTTTGCAGTAATTAACTGTTTCTGTTCATTGGTCAACAATTGCGAATGCATATAATCGAATTGAAGCTCCACTTTGGTAGAAACCTTATTCACATTCTGCCCGCCCTTGCCCCCGCTGCGGCTGGCTGCAAAACTCAATTCAGGTAAAAAGTCTATGTTGCGTATGCCGTTCATTTCAAGCTGCAAATTTACAATAACCAATGTAATTCTTCTATTACTTCCGCTATGGAGTGTGGCTCAATCGGAACAGGAATATTACCGGAAGAAACTCGATACCTACTTTTCAAAGGACCACGAAACAGCCCGGTATTTTTCCATTACCGATAAAGGAATTACGCTCTACGCCGAACCTGAAGCCAAAGCAGAGGTAACATTAAGCTGGAGGGAAGTTGATTCGCTTAAAAATATTATCAGCAACATTCCCGGAGCGGAACTGGAAAAACTGCTGACTGAAAAGAAAGACAGCCTCTATTATTACATCAAAAAAGATTCACTGCATTACACACATGCGCAGTCGTTAAAGGGAATGAAAATTGCCATTGACCCGGGACATATAGGCGGTACATTTCACATGGGCGAGACTGAAAGCCGCTGCATGAACCTTATGATAGACTCCACCAAACAAATTGAACTGGTAGAAGGCAACCTTACATTTTTTACCGCGCAGTTACTAAAGAAAAAACTGGAGACGCAGGGAGCGCAGGTTATGCTCACCCGGCCCGATACAGGGATATCATCGTTAGGCCTAAGTTTTTTTGAGTGGAAAAGGAAAATAAAAATCCGGGGGTATACCGATAGCCTGCTTAAACAAGGATTGATTACCGATAAAGAAATAAAATTGCTGCATGTGCGGATGGAAGACAAAAACCTTTTCAGTAATGTATTCGGGCCAATGGATTTATCGGAACGGGCGAGAAAGATAAATGCGTTTAATCCTGATATAACGGTAATAATTCACTACAACGTAAACGAAAAAAACCTGGGGTGGACACGCACCTCGAACAAAGATTATGTAATGGCTTTTGTAGCAGGCTGCACCACTTCAACCGATTTAAAAACATTGCAAGGACGTTTAAACTTATTGCGCTTGCTCATCAGCCCCGACATTGAAAATTCTGTTTCATTATCATCCGATGTGGTAACTCACCTCTCAACCGATTTAAAAGTACCTATTGCCAAAAAGACTGATGCATCATACCTTAGTGAACATTGCCTATCTACACCCGCAACGGGAGTTTATTCGCGCAACCTTGCCCTTACACGGCTGATACATGGCACATTGGTTTATGGCGAGCCGCTTTACCAGGACAATGAAAAAGAATGCTGCCTGCTTACCGCTCCCGGAGAAAATGTAGAAGGCTGCACCGTAGCTAACCGCATTGCACTAGTGGCAGATGCTTACTATAAGGGCATAGTAGACTATGTGAACAGTCTTACAAAAAAGTAACCATGCCCACCGAAAAACCCGACAAGCAAACAGAAATAAAATGGGGCAAAGACCCTGCTAATTATAAGTTGTGGAACTTTTACTATAATAAGGTAGATAAACGGGTATGGATTAATAACCTTGACGGGACTTACAGAGGCAGGTTCTTTATAATGAATTTCGCAAGGCCTTTTGCTTATGTATTTGCAGTGCTTATTATTCTTGTAGTTGTTGCGATTGCTTACTTAACAGACCGAAGCAGCAATTGATTATTGCAGGGCCACTTACAAGGGTATTGTCGCTTAAATATCTAGGTTATGAAAAAAGAGTAATCAAAAATGAAATTTCACTTTCATCTTCTCAGCTTCATCCTTTAACTCTTGAGTTATAATAAATCCGCCATTCTCTTCCTTAAGAAAATTATTTTCAATTAAAGCCTTATAGCTTTGCGCAAAAGGAGAATTATTCTTTATTTTTCTGCTGAACCTTCTTCCCATTCTTAACTCATTTATCTTATTATATGCATCAATACACTCGTTTTCATCTTTCAGATAATCATCTCCTTTCACAAGCCCTTTTATGAGAGAAATAAAATCCTTCTTCCCTAATTTGACATAGAATTGTATAAAAAGTTTCTCTACTGGCGTAATGTCAGTCTTTCTATCTTTAACACCATCTGGATCAATTTTCTTCATGATTTTCATTTTACGATATAATCTTGGAATAAAAATTATAGCAAGAATATACAGCGTCAGTATTGGAATTTCGATAGCTATTATTACTAGAATTAACATCCAGTCAATAGGGGGTTCAGGTTCATGGTCCTCGACTTGGAAAAGGTTTGCTCCTGTAATTTTCCCAATTGCCAAATAGTTTGCAATTGTTGGAGCATTATGCCTTCTATATAATAAGTAAACCGTAAAAATTGCACTCTCCTTAGAATCAAAAGGAATTTTATTTAACTCTACTGTTTCTGAATCAGCTATATGAGGTCTCAATATTTGCAACAAATGGTTATTGTCATCTTTATTTAATTCAACTCGAATAATTTTACATCCTTTTATTTTTATCCCGAAAGGTTCAGACGTATAATCGCTCTCTTTAATATTTGCCTTACTTATATTACAAACTTTGATTGTAGCACGAAGTAAATTCATACTATCCTTTGAAATATCAGAATTTTTGTATCTAATGCTTAAACTATCTATTTTGACATCAGTTAAAGCTATAAGGTATTCTGCTCGTACATAAAACCTTAAATCAGGCTTGTCAGGTTTATTGAAGTATTCTAAAATTTCTGGAATTGCAATCGCATTAAGTAGGAATGACAATACTCCAAACCAAATCTTATATTTTGAAATAAATTGTTTCATTGTGGTACTTAGAAGAATCAAATGTAAAGAAAATGAGCAAAACAGTTACATTGGCTTTAGTAAAACTATTGCGGGTCCACATCAATTTTAATGCGGGTGCGGGCATGCTCCTTGCCCTTGTGGTAAAACTCTGCCATGGCTTCCATCACCATTGCCTTTACTTTCGGAGAATATTTTTCCCGTTCTATTTTCAGTAAAATATTTTTCATGTAAAAATTATTCACCTTCGATACTATTGGAAACTCAGGCCCGAGCACCCGTTCTTCTCCAAATCTTTTCTTTAATTCAATTGCCAAATCGGGCGATACTGCATCCAAATCATCCTGGTTCTTCTGGCTCAATGTAATTTCTATCAGGCGGGTAAACGGAGGATAAGCAAACTTCCTGCGTTCTTCAATCTGCTCAGTGTACATGCCCATAAAATCGTTATTCACTACTTGCTTGATAATAGGGTGCTCAGGGCTGTTTGTTTGTATAATAACCTTGCCGCGCTTATTTTTTCTGCCTGCCCTACCGCTTACCTGTGCCATAAGCTGGTAACTTTTTTCGGGCGAGCGGAAATCAGGGAAATGCAAACCGGCATCGGCATTCAGCACGCCAACTATGCTCACATTATCAAAGTCGAGGCCCTTGGTAACCATCTGCGTACCCACAAGTATATCTATCTCCCTATCCTCAAACAAACTTATTATTTGCGAGTGAGAATGTTTCGCACGGGTTGAATCAAGGTCCATGCGGGCAATTTTAGCAGCAGGAAAAAATATAGCAAGTTCTTCCTCCACTCTCTCCGTACCAAATCCTTTTACTTCCAAATCAGGCCTGCCGCAGGCAGGGCAGGTTTTGGGTAAAGCCGTAGAATACCCGCAATAGTGGCAGCGGAGTAAATCGGCTTTTTTATGATAGGTAAGGCTAACATCGCAGTTAATGCACTGAGGCACATTGGCGCATATATTACATTCAATGAAAGGTGCAAAGCCTCTTCGGTTCTGGAAAAGTATTACCTGTTCTTTTTTGCTCAGCGCGTCTTCAATATTCTTCAGCAGGAAAGGTGAGAAAAACGACTTCATCAGTTTCTTGCGTTTCTCTTCGGCCACATCGCATACATCAATTTCGGGCATCTCCATTCCGCCATAACGGGTAGTAAGTTCCACCAATCCATATTTCTTCTGCAGGGCATTATAATAACTCTCCAACGATGGTGTTGCCGAACCCAGAATAACTTTCGCTCCATGCAGGTGCGCTAAATAAATAGCTGCATCACGTGCATGGTACCTAGGTGCCGGGTCCTGCTGTTTATATGAACTGTCGTGTTCTTCATCTATAATTAATACGCCCAGGTTATTGAATGGCAGGTAAAGCGATGAGCGTGTTCCCACAATCACAGAATAATTCCTGTCTTTGGGGTTCACCAATGTGTTCCATACCTCCACCCTTTCGTTGTCGCTGTACTTAGAGTGATACACCCCAACCTTATCGCCCCAACGTTTCTTAAGCCGGTTAACTAATTGAGCAGTCAGTGCAATTTCTGGCAACAGGTAAAGCACCTGCTTCTTTTGTTGCAGTGCATCTTCTATCAGCTGCATGTATATCTCCGTCTTACCGCTCGATGTTACACCATGTATCAGCACCACATCTTTTTCTTTCAGTTGCTCTTTAATATCATTGTAAGCCACCTGTTGAAAATCGGCCAGGGCATTGGCGTCTTCAATAGCTTTATCTGACAGGGGCAAGCGCGACACGTCCCTAACATACGTTTCCATTATGCCCTTCTTCACCAACTGCTCCAGCACCGATGCTGTGCAATCCGAGTACGAAAGCAATTTGCTTTTCTTCACCTCAGCATGGTTGCCTGTGTGCCAGTTCGACAACTGCATATAGGCCATTAACAGGTGTAGCTGTTTAAATGCTTTCTTCTCCAAATCATTCATTGCCTTTTGCAAATCGGCTTCGGTAAGCGATTCCACAATGCGGGCGTATGTCTCTGTGCGGGGCTTATAACCATCTTTCACTTCTTCCTTCACCCTGGCAAATCCTTTGGCAAGCAGGCTCTGTATAACAGGCTGAATACTTTTTACCTCCAATGCTTCGGCGGCCTCATCCATGCTCATCTCACGTTTGGCCTCAAGCGCAATTACAAGCTTCCATTCTTTTTCGGTAAAAAAATCTTCCTTCACTTCATCCAGAGCAAACTCCTCGTTACGCACTATGCGCGTCTCGCTGCTGAACTTCAATCCTGCCGGCAGGGCGGCATTCAGCACATCGCCGGGAGTGCATAAATAATAAGCTGCAATCCAGTCCCAAAACTGTAACTGAATATCGTTTACTATGGGTGTTTTGTCTAATATGTCTTGCAGGTACTTGGCCTGGTAATCGGCGGGAGGAACCTGGTGCAGCCTTTTAATCAGCGCCATGTAGAGTTTGTTTTTGCCAAACTGCACCACCACCCTTTGACCGGGCTTCACCAGCTCGTTCCAGTTATAGGGTACCCGGTAGGTATACAGGTTCGGTACCGCTAGTGGCAGTATTACATCGGCAAACCATGTGGCTCTTTCTTCCATACGCAATTTTAACGATTTTTAGCATGTGCTTTGATAAAAGTTACAATATTCCTTCTGCAGAACTTAATAGAACACGGATGACACGGATATTACAGATAAACACGGATTAAAATCAGTGAAAATCCGTCTAATCAGTGTAATCCGTGTTCCATTCCCATATTCCCATTTATCTTAATTTTGTTTTTGCATGAAGATACTGATAGAAAATATAAAGACGATAGTAGGAGCAAACCCGGTGCCGCAGGAAACGCTGGCCGGAAAAGAGATGAGCGTATTGCCATGCGTGCATAATGGGTGGATATCGATTGAGGATGGAAATATATCGGGTGTGGGAGAGATGAAAGAAGGCATGCCCGCTAAAGCAAAGTTCGACAAGGTTATTAATGCCGAAAGGCGGTTTGCATTTCCATCCTGGTGCGATTCGCATACACATATAGTGTATGCAGGCAGCCGCGAGGGCGAGTTCGTGGACCGTATTAAGGGCCTGAGCTATGAAGAGATTGCCCGCAACGGTGGCGGGATACTGAACTCTGCCGAGAGGTTGAACAAGACATCGGAAGATGAGCTTTTTGAAAGCGCCATGCACCGGCTGAACGAGATAACTAAATATGGCACGGGAGCGGTAGAGATAAAAAGCGGCTATGGGTTGTCGGTAGAAGGAGAGATAAAAATGCTGAGGGTGATAAAGAGATTGAAAGAACATTCTCCGCTTACCATTAAAGCCACATTTTTAGGCGCTCATGCCATACCAGTAAAGTATAAACCCAACAGGCAGGAATACATAGACCTTATCATTAATGAGATGTTGCCCATCATAGGCAAAGAAAAGCTGGCCGATTATTGCGATGTGTTTTGCGACCGTGGTTTCTTCACCGAAGATGAGACGGACGCTATTTTGCAAGCAGGTTGGAAACATGGACTGCAACCTAAAATACATGCTAACGAGCTGGATTACTCAGGCGGTATACAGGTAGGTGTAAAAAACAAAGCGCTTTCTGTAGACCATCTTGAATTTACAGGTGACGAAGAGATAAAAACATTATTGGCAAGTAAAACCATGCCTACACTTTTACCATCCACCGCTTTCTTTTTAGGATTACACTACCCACCTGCACGCAAAATGATTGATGCAGGCTTACCATTAGCCCTTGCAACCGATTACAACCCCGGTTCATCACCATCAGGGCGCATGGCGTTTATACTTTCACTGGCTTGTGTGAAAATGAAAATGTTACCTGAGGAAGCCATTAACGCAGCGACGGTAAACTCTGCCTATGCTATGGGCATTAGCGATACACATGGAACCATTACAGTGGGCAAAACAGCCAGCCTCTTTATTACCCATCCTATACCAAGCATCAACTACCTGCCCTACTCTTTCGGCAGCGATTTGATTGAACAGGTGATAGTAGAGGGAGAGATAATCAGCTAACAAAACGCCTCAGCCTTTCAATATTGCTTTCTAGATTTTAACTTACCCCGTAGGGGTAAAATATTAGTAGCCCCCGACTTCAGTCGGGGGTTGAACGCGTCCCTCACCCCTTTCCCCTCTCCCGGGAGAGGGGAAAGGGGAGTGGGTTATACAGAAACCCCGCCTTAAAAGGCGGGGCTATTAATATTTAACTCCTTCAGAGTTATTATTGGACATAAACTACCTAGGGTTAGGATGGGCTTTACAGGTTCGGTTGCGGAGTCGTACGCAGGTAAGGCTTAATAACCTTATGCCCTTTAGGGAACTTAGCTGCAATATCTTCCGTTTTAATAGCAGGTGCCACCACTACGTCTTCACCAAATTTCCAGTCAGCCGGGGTAGCAACGCTGTATTTTGCCGTCAGCTGCAATGAATCAATTACACGGATAATCTCATCGAAGTTCCTTCCGGTAGATGCAGGATAGGTAATAATGAGCTTAATTTTTTTATCAGGGCCTATAACATATACCGAGCGCACCGTAAACTTATCCGATACTTCCGGGTGTATAGCATCATACAGCTTTGCCACAATAAAATCGGGGTCAGCTATAATAGGAAAGTTAACGGTAGTGCTTTGTGTTTCGTTAATGTCTTTCACCCATGCCTCATGCGATTGTATAGGGTCAACGCTAAGCGCTATAACTTTTGTGTTGCGCTTTTCAAATTCAGGTTTCAGTTTTGCAACCCTGCCCAGTTCGGTGGTGCACACGGGTGTAAAATCTGCCGGGTGAGAGAATAATACTCCCCATTTATCGCCCAGCCATTCATGAAAGTGGATGGTTCCTTCTGTTGTTTGCGCTGTAAAGTCAGGTGCAATGTCTCCAAGTCTAAGTGCCATTGTTTTGTTTGTTTTTAAAAGTTAATAATTATAATATTTAATTCTATGAATTTGCTTTGTTAAAGAAAGGCGCCACGGTATAGGTATATATCACACAGCCCAAACAATACCCGAAAAAGCTTTCCAGTGCAGCGCATAGTAAAAGAACTGTTCCCAATGAATCGGCCAATATAGTAAAGCCAAACCACTGCAAGTTGGCTATGGCAATGGTAAACAATAATCCTATACCTGCGGCAAACTTCTTTGGAGCGGCATCGGCAGGTTTAGACCCCACGCCAATGTATTGGCCAAACCTTCTTGCCAGTACTTTTATAGGGCTGTACTTTCCTTTTGTAAATGCCCTCAGGTAAAAATCGACTGCCAGTGCTGCGATAAGAAACGGCATATTAAAGCATACCCCCGTAATGGTAATTATTATTACAAAAAAGGCGGCTATCCTGGCCACATTCTCGTTTATCCTTTCAGATGATACGGGGCATACTACTGTTGTTCTGCTCATGACTTTTTACTGTTTAATTTTTGTTTGAGGGCACAAATGTATATAAAATCTATCAACTTAGTATACTTTTGTAATAAATTTTTTTATCCCTGCTTCTTTCCCTTGCTCTTGGAGACTTTCAGGCGTTCTTCCCTTTTCACAATATCTTCCAATGTAGTCTCCGACATTACTTTAAGGCTGGCATCACGCACCTGTGCAAAGGCATCGCGTATGCCACAGGTAACTTCGTCGGTACAATCCTCGCAACGCTCATAAAAGTTAAGGCTCACGCAAGGCAACATGGCTATTGGGCCATCTATGGTACGCATTAATTGGGTTAGGACAATCTCGCTGGGTTGCTTCAGCATATAGTAGCCACCACCTATTCCTATCTTACTGCTGAGTATTCCTTGCTTGCGCATATCGAGTAAAATAGCTTCGAGGAACTTTTTAGGTATATTCTCCTGCTGCGCTATTTCCATAATGGTCATAGACTTCTTATCCTTGTTTTTAGCAAGGGCAACCAAGGCCTTAATCGCGTATTTTGTTCTCTTCGATATCATTATTTATCTCCTAAAAAATCGCCTACTAATTTCTCAGCGGCACTAAAAGCATTCTGCAAATCTACATTTTGTACAATACAATCGAACTTCGGGGCGTAAGTTAATTCATCTTTGGCCTTATTTACCCGTTGCTCCAATATACCCGGGGTTTCGGTATTTCTCGCTCTCAGCCTTTGTTCCAGGGCCTCTACCGAAGGGGGTTGTATGAATACGGTAAGGGATTGCTTGGGGAAATGTTTTTTCAGGTTCAGGGCTCCTTTTACATCAATATCGAATATTACGTGGCGGTCAGCGTTCCACAACCTTTCCACCTCTGAACGCAGTGTGCCATAAAAGCTGCCGGGGTACACTTCTTCCCATTCCAGGAAATCGCCTGCGGCTATCTTTTCACGAAACTTATCGGCCGTAAGGAAATAATAATCTTCACCATCGCGCTCATTGGGGCGCCTGGGCCTGCTGCATGCCGAGATGGAAAATGCCAGCCTTGGGAAAACGCCAAGCAAATGCCTTACAATGGTGGTTTTACCCGTACCTGAAGGGCCTGCAACAATAACCAGCCTGCCTGAGCCTGCAATCATAGAATATTCAGAAGCTGTTCTTTTACTTTTTCAAGTTCGTCTTTCATCTCCACCACCCTGCGCTGTATATCGGCATCGTTGGCCTTAGAGCCTATGGTATTTATCTCACGCCCTATTTCCTGTACAATAAATCCGAGTTTGCGGCCGCCGTTGGTTTCCTCGGCCGTCTGCCTGAAATACACACAATGCGCGCGCAGGCGGGCCTTCTCTTCATTAATATCAAGTTTCTCTATGTAGTATATAATCTCCTGCTCAAAACGGTTCATATCGGCCACACGCCCGCCAAGGCCATCTGTAAGCTTAGCGGTAAGCCTTTCTTTCAACTTTAGTATCCTTGTTCCATCCAGCTTATCTATCTCGCTTTCCTTCTTTTCAATTGTCGAAAGGTGTAATTCAATATCTTTCTTCAATGCTTTGCCTTCCTGCTGGCGGAACTTAACTACAGCTTCAGCGGCTTTCTTTATAAGCGCAAGCACTGCCTGCAACTCGGGCTTACTTGCTTTTTCCTCTGTTTTAAAAATGTCGGGCATGCGCATTACCAGCGGAAGGTATTGTATATTTTTCTCGTTAAATTCCTTGCCTACTTTTTTAAGTTCATTGTAATACTGGCGGGCCAATGTCTTATTCAGCGATATATGGCTCTTACCCTCAGCGCCTGATACACCCACAAACAAATCTACTTTGCCCCTTTCCAGCAACTCGGGCATAAGGGAACGTATTTCGGCTTCAAGTTCATAATACATATGTGGCAGGCGCATATTAAGGTCGAGCTGCTTGCTGTTCAGCGAGCGGATTTCAACGTCAATAGTCTTTCCGCCTACACGGCCCGACGCCTTACCAAAGCCTGTCATTGATTGTAACATATCTTAATTTTATCTTTCAAATATACTAATAGAGGGCAGATTAGCCATTCTGTGCCTTATCGGTTATAGCAGCTTGCATTTTTTCCTTTTCCTTTTTGCGGCTTAGCGACACCAGGTAAATGCCCAGCACAATAAATATGGCCGATATAATTTTCATAGTGTTAATGCTGTCTTGCCCGTAGTAAACGGCTACTCCGGCTGCTATTACCGGTTGCAGGTATATATAGGTGCTGGCAATAGATGGGCTTAATTCTGCCAGGGCGTATGTATTAAGAAAGTAAGCAATGTAGGTACTTGCCACCACAATATATGTAATGCTCATCCACGCTATAAAACTTACAGAATGAAAATCGAACGCCTGAATTTGCGACCAACCGAAAGGAAACACAAACATTGCACCCCAGGCAAATACCCACTTTACAACAGTAACCGTATTATATTTTACCATGAGCGGTTTTACCATTACCAGGTAAATGGCCCAGGAAATGCAGTTAATGAGTATTAGCATATCGCCGGTAAATGAATCGGAGGAAAAAGATATCTGGCGCCTGCCCAACAAAAGAATAAGTGCTCCGGCCACACCCACCAATATACCCAACACCCTTATAAACGGGGCTTTTTCCTTCAGAAATATAACCTCGAGCAGCATTACTATAATGGGATTAAATATCATTATTATGGCCGCGTTTATGGGCGTGCTCATGGCAAGTCCCTTTATAAAAAGCAGTTGGTTAAGCGCTACGCCGAATACCCCAAGCGCTATAAGTTTCAAAAAGTCTTTGCGCGTAATTTTTTCCTTTGCTGTAAAGAAACCCGACAACCAGAAAAGCAAAGCCGTGAAGGTGGCCCTTAATATTACCAGCGCGAAAGGTTGTATAACCAACGGCACAACCGATTTTACAATACTGTAATTTACACCATAAATAGCATTTACCCCGAGTAGTGCGAGATGAGCCTTCACTACCTTGTTCATACAACGGCCATGTATTTAGTTAATTGACCTTTCATTGAAAATAATAAACCCTACGTGAAACAAAACCGACCATGAATATTGCAGCGGGTCGCTGTCGAAATAGTTAAGGCTGATGCTCATAGGCCCTATGGGGGAGTGATACACTACTGCAGCCATGGCTATATATTCTTTGGTAACAAGCGGGTTGCCGTATACAGCATAATTATTGTTATCTACTATAGCCTGGTATGGAATAAACACATACCCTTCGAAACGCAAATCGATTTTGGGTTTGAAGCTCACAATAAATTTGGGCCCGAATGCCCCATAGCTATATGCGCGGTAATGTGGCAGGAAGAGCGTCTGCATTTCGGGTGTGGGTTGAAAGGCGGGCGCCATTAATGCCGTGGCCCAATAGTTGGTAAAATAGGTTTGCAATGCATGGCCTTCTTGAAATGAATTGGAGTAAACCGCTTCAGCATAAAGGCCAAAACGTATTAATCCCCTACCTTTAAAATAGCCATCGAATGTGAGCTTTGCCTGAAGCCAGTTATGTGGAACTACGCTATCAGTCTTTGTAGCATGCAGCGAACCGGGTATATAATCTTCTTCACCGGCTATCCACTGCCCTTGTACCAGAAAACGATAACCGGCATTGGCGTATTCCTTGCGGTTAAGCGAATTTATATCGTACCGTGCATAGCCAGTTACCGCACTGAACTGGGTTTGATCGGCCGTATCAGATTCGGTGAAATTCGACTTTTGAAAATAACTGCTATTTACGTTGGTATAGCTGCCACCCAATACCAATTTACCTTTTGACTTAATGGGAAAGTCTATATCAATTTTGCCGTAGCCTTCATTTTGTATAAGATAGGGCGGTGTAATATCTTCAAAGAAAAGGGTGCTGCTGGTGAAATAATCCCAACGGTTATAAATAATGGCAGCTTCAATATAAAAAGGCAATGAAGATGGGAAATAAACCCGGGCAGAGCCCAGCACCGAAGTATAAAACTTACCGAAGTATGTGTTACCCGTTAAATCAATTTCTTCCCTGCCCAAATGATTGTAATCGAGCCCTACGTAACCTTCACTTATAGGACGGTTCGATATAAGCCCCCCGAAGCCAACCTGGAAATGTTTTTCTTTTTTCACATTCATATCGAGTTTATAAAACCCTGTACTGTCGTTATATTTAGCAAGCGGGTAAACACCATGAATATTTTCATTTTCGGCGGCACGGTAGTAGCGGGGCTCTAAATCATTTACCGAAATGGTTTTGCGCTTATCAATTATCACACTCGACAGGTATTTCTGCTGCGGTATATTAATCCCCGAAAAGGTAAGGCCGTTAAACACCAGCGGATGTTCTTTTTTCGCGAAATCATCGCGGCGTTGCTGCATAATTTGAGCATTGGTGCGGCGGTCAATCATTTTCAGCAGGGCGGGTATCTGCCGTAGGGTAGCCTGGTAACCACTGTCAATTAAGGCCTGGGGGTTATCGGCTGTAAGTATACCTGCATCCACATTTGGAATAATAATCATGCCCTTGCCGGGAAGGGTATAATTGGTTTTTGTCATCAGCATATTTTTTATCTCCGACAGAATATTGTCCTCGCTGGGCTCTTCAATGTTGCTCGATACATTACTGCCGATAATATAATCGGGGTTAAAATCTTTCTGCATAATGTCGGCGGGGAAGTTGTTGTAAAGGCCACCGTCGAACAACATTTTGCCATTAATGGTTATAGGCTTAAGATAAAAAGGATAGGATATAGATGCCCTTATGGCCTGCCCCAGATTGCCCGAGTTGAATATGTACGACTTCTTATCTACAATATCGGACGCTACACAACGGAAAGGTATAAACAGGCTGTCGAAATTATCTTTAGCTGCCGATGAAGCGCCGGAGAAATATTTCATAATGGCAAAATCGATGGGAACGGGCGAAACAAGATGGGTAGGTATGCTGGTAATAAGCGAAGTGTCGAGCGAAAAACGGAAGGTTACCCACGATGCCTCGGCGGGGCGCTGGCGGAAATAGTATACAAATTTACTGTCAACGGTGCCGCTGGCAATTTCGTTAAACTCGGGGGAGAGAATAAGCGCCTCCATCTGGTCGGGGGTGTAACCTGCGGCATACAGTGCGCCTATAAACGCACCCATTGATGTGCCCGTTATATAATCGATAGGTATATGGTTCTCTTCCAGGGCTTTTATAACGCCTATGTGGGCTATGCCACTGGCGCCGCCACCGCTAAGCACAAGGCCCACCTTCTGGGCATGCACAGAAAATGACAAGAGGAGAATAAATGCAACAGACAGGAATGAGTGCTTCACCTTATTAGCCATAATACATGACGATGAACAAAATTACGCATTATTCCCTATTCTTCGATATTTAACTATTACTAAGAACAGCCGGTTCACGCAAAGGGCGCAAAGATACGGCCCGCAGAGAGCGCAAAGTACGTCAGCCTGAGCCTGTCGAAGGCCGAAAACATTCACCACAGATAAAAACAAGATTTAACCGCAGAGGGCGCAGAGATGCAGCCCGCAAAGGGCGCGAAGAAACAGCCCGCAGAGAGCGCTGAGCGGAGTCCGCGTTAGGGATTATTCGTGACGCGTCTGTTTATTATGGTACTCATGAGCCCTTCGGGGTTGTAGCGTAAAGCCCACAGCGTAGCGAGGACTTGCAGCGGATAGCCCGACCCGAGTGGAGCGAGGGGAACGCCCAAAAGAATTAAAACTTACACAAGGATACTCATAAAATAAGCCGGAGCGTCCAATAGCCTTGAGCCATACCAGGAAAAATACTCCCCGTCGACAAGCAATATTTGGGCGGTGGGGCAAATGTGCTTAAACTCATCTATATGCTTATCGGAGAAAGGAAATGGCTCCGACGACAGCAATATTACATCGGGCGATTGGGCCTTAATATCATCGGCGGTTACTTCGGGGTAGCGGCCATCTAAATCGGCAAATACATTGGTGAGGTTGCAGCGCTTGAGCATGTTGTTTAAAAAGGTATCGCCACCGGCAACCATGTAGGGCGCTTTCCAAATGAAGTAGGCGGCTTTGCGTGCGGGAAAACTACCCAGGGTTGTAAAGTTCTTTTTTACCTGCTGCACCAGTTTTTGGGCGTTGGCTTCTTTGCCGGTTATAGAGCCCACAGACAACATCATTTCAAAGGCATCGTCAAGGTCGTGTATATCGCTCATCCAGATGGGATACTTTCCCATCAGCTCGCGTATCTGCACTTCTTCGTTTTCTTCTTTGTTACCAATAATTAAATCGGGTTGCAAGGCGGCTATTTTTTCAAAGTCGAACTTTTTGGTACCTCCTACCCTTGTCTTGGTTTTGAACCATTCCTCGGGGTGTACACAAAACTTGGTTATGCCCACAACTTCTGTGTCGAGGCCGAGGTAGTGCAGCAGCTCGGTTTGCGATGGCACCAGCGATATTATGCGCTTTGGTGGCCAGGCCACTTCTATATGGTGACCCATTTGGTCGGTGAACGGTTTCAACGCTTCGCTTAATTAGGAATTAATAATTAGGAATTACGAATGTAATCCATTTTGAATACAATTCATATTTCGCGCAAAGGCGCTAAGGCATTTAACCGCAGAGGACGCAAAGAATTACGCAGAGAACGCAGAAAGATTAACCACTGAGACACTAAGAGCACAGAGATACACTAAGAATACATTTAACCGCAGAGGACGCAAAGATGCTTCGACAGGCTCAGCATGACAAAACACGCAGAGAACGCTGAGCGGAGTCCGCGTTAGGGATAGTAGCGTAAAGCCCACAGCGTAGCGAGGACTTGTAGCGGATAGCCCGACCCCTGAAGTGTGGAACACTTCTTCGGGGGGAACGCCCAAAATAAAAAACAGAAAAACAGCCGGTTCACGCAAAGGCGCCAAGACACAAAGGCCCTTGTCCGCCATTTTTAATTTTTAATTCTTAATTTTTAATTGGCTTTAGCACAACGCCTCCACAATATCCTGGCGGGTAATAATGTGGGTACCACCAAGCACATCGTTAACGAGCACGGCATGGTTTTGCGGAGTAATAAGCTGCGACACCTCCTCGAGGGTTGAGTCGGGGTTTACGTATGGGAAGGGAGGCTGTATAACCTCTTTCACCTTTTGTTCGCCCAGCTTAGGGTTGTCTATCAGTTTGCGGAACACCTCGGTATCGTTGAGCGAGCCGCTGAACTTGCCCCCGCCATTGCTAACGGGCACCTGCGATATGTTGTACTTGCGCATAAGGGCCACAGCATCGTGTATGGTGTCGGTTTCCTTAACGGTTACCAGCGGTTTGTCTTTATGGCGCTCAATAAGCTGCAGGGCGGTAACACCTTCCGATTGCATAAAGCCGCGGTCGCGCATCCAGTCGTCGTTGAACATTTTGCCCAGGTAGCGTGAGCCATGGTCGTGATATATTACCACCACCACATCGCCTTTTTTAAAGCGGTTTTTCATTTGCATAAGGCCCGCCATGGCCGAGCCTGCCGAGTTGCCCACAAATATGCCTTCTTCGCGGGTTATGCGGCGCGTCATTAAGGCAGCGTCCTTATCGGTTACTTTTTCAAAATGGTCAATAACGTTAAAGTCAACGTTCTTGGGCAAAAAGTCTTCGCCAATGCCCTCGGTTATGTAGGGGTAAATTTCGTTCTTGTCGAAAATGCCGGTCTCTTTGTATTTTTTAAATACCGAGCCATAGGTGTCAATGCCCAGCACCTGAATGTT
>JABDGY010000027.1 GCA_013285805.1 Bacteroidota bacterium
GAGGTAAATGGAACTCTGATGAAATAATTTCAACAATGAATCCTCGTAAATCTGAGCTTGAAGCAATGATTGATAAGTTAAAGAAAGAGTCACTTGATTATTTGATAGTTATATTCAGTGGTCATGGAGGCTTGGAGAGAGAAACTGTATTAGAATTGAATAGCTATGGCGAAGAAATTGAAGAGTCCAAATTAAAATATATTGCTTCCAGGCAAGTAAATATTTTTGATTGTTGTAGAAGTGTATCAGAAAGCACAAGTGCAATATTTGAATCGAAGTCATTAAATTTTTCAGAATTTAACTTAAGAGAAAAATATGAAAAGCGAATAATGCAGGCAATCCCTCAACAAATCAGCCTATATTCTTGTGCAGAGAATGAAACGTCAAATGACACTCCTACTGGAGGTATCTATACACAATGTTTGTTAAAAGCTGCTCGAAATATAACAGGTCCATTCAAAACAGTTAGCGAAATACAACAAGAGGCCAGAAATTGTACTATAGAAAAAACGAAGAACTTTCCACCGAAGGATCAACAACATCCAGAAGCTATATTGCCTAAATGCTTAAATTCACAGGAACTAATATTTAGCATAAATCCCAATATTTAGTGAAAAGTAGGCATCGTAATTCAGAACCTCCTTGGAAAAAGGGAGTAGAACCAATCTTGGTTCTATACTCTATATTAGCTGCAGTTTCAGGTGTTTTCCTGACTTATGCCCTGTCCGAGAAGGATTTCACTTTTGCTTCATGCTTAACGTTTGATATACCTTTACTCTTCTCTATTATTTTCTTTATTTATAGTGCGGAAAAAATAACCGATGCTCTAGATGAAAGCGATGTAAAGAAGCTTGTATATAGCTATGTATCGTATAATCTTGCCGTAGCAAGTCTTATTTGGGGATTATTCTCCGGAATATTTATGAAATTCTTTGGGAGGAGTGTTCTTGAATTCACTTGGCAACATTTTTTTCTTTGGATAGGTTTTCTAATACTTTATTGCTTTTCCGCATGGAAATGGATCAGTAATTTTTTTTGGTTATTATTTACAAACAAGCATTCTTATCATGAATACCTTCAGGAGCTAGAAGGGAAAATAGAGGCGGAACCCGATGTTAAGGGTGGCATGAAACTGTTTTATCAATTCAGAAGATTTTTCCGCGGGGAGATTATTGATATTAAGTTTAAAGAAGTCAATATTGAGCTAAGGCCTTCAACAATTGATGGGGTAGGATTATTTACGATTAAGAAATTTAAAAAAGGAGAAGTAATTGCCGAAGGTATACATCTTGATGATTTGGAATTGTTGGTTCCGTGGAGTGAAGTTAGTAAGGTAGACACAAAAATTAAAACAAAAATTAATGATTTCTGTGTTGGAACGCCCGATGGCTTTTATCCCCCTCCCAATAATGATTTCAATAGGATTACTCCAGATTGGTATATGAACCACTCTTGCACTGGTAATGTAGGCTTTGATGAGGTAGGCGACTTTATTGCGTTACGAAGTATTGAGGTGGATGAAGAACTTACTTACGATTATGCTCTAGCTGAGTCAAGTCCAAAATTTGAACTATCCTGTAGATGCGGAGAGGATAATTGTAGAAAAATTATTACAGGTAATGATTGGAAAGACAAGAACATTATAGGTGATAAAATTCATGTTATGATGCCTGCGTTAAAGTTAGAATATCAAAAAATAATATAATCGCTATGATTCAGCAATGAAATAATTAGTTGTTGTGCCATAGATTTTCCTGACATGTGTACTCTTGAACGTATAATAAAGCAACGCCCAAAATCTTCTAAACGCACGCTCAAGCCCAGTTATCGACTCAACTGCAGTAATCTCTAAATCACATAGTTCATATGCTTCTAATCTTGTAATCCCTTTGTCATGGGATTTCCATATAGAGTGATTACAAAATTTCTCAGCAATTTCCCTGGCTTTTTTTACCCTTTCAGAATGTATTGCAGGTTTTTTATCAGGATGAGGAGACCAGTTTTTTAATCGATATTTAACCAGGTAATCCACTAGCATTCCGATAATCAAATCGGTCGAATTCTGGGCAACCCCAACGCGATAAGGATTTATATTGTTAAGCAGATGAATATCAGTTCTCCGATGTGGCATCTTATTGTTTTCTGCATCTACCATTCTTCTCTCGATAACCTCTAAAACATTCAAGATAACTTGAGCTGATACCATCGCTCCATCCTTGTCAACAACTTGTGGATCTACTGGCCCAAGGTACGAATTTGCCCCCATGATAATCTCATCACCCGATAAGGCAAATATTGTCCCTGCACTCATTGCAATATTCGGAATTAAAAATGTAACTCTTTTGCCTCTGAGTTTGTCTACAAATTTGGCCACTTGATTAGCAGATCCACCTCCTGTTACTAGGATAATGTCGAGTTCTTCTGTTCCTGACGGCAATGAGTTAATCATTTCGGAGAATGGGAGGTCGTCGTCATTATCAATGGATACACTTTTTTTAAGGTTCTTTTTCAAAACATTTCCTGCATAACAAATTATCTCCCTTCCTCTGATTGCCTTAATCTCTGCAATAGCCTTCTGAAGTTCCTGACCAAAATCGATATGCTCCTTATCCTTAAACTTGACAATAGATTCGTATTCTCGACCATCCTTCATACAATTTAATAGAGTATCTGGTTTTCTATCAATGCTGTTTTTCCCCTTTTCAGTGGCCATTGCTATTATAATAAAGATGTTGAATAATCTTATGCATAATGAGTTCAAATTTTATCTTTTTTTGCGCCGCTCTTTTTTCTTTTTTTTCTTATTCTGTCTGTCAATCTTTCTTACTTCCTTTATTTCTTTTTCATTAAATAATCTGGACATTCTTACTTTATTGTTTGTGATGAAGTAATGTGATTTGCATTCGGAACTCCAATTACCAATTGAAGGTTCTAATGAAACTGTCTCACCATTGTATATCAACCGCCAGTCAGTGGGTGAAAATGGCGTAACAACTACATAACCGCACCCGCAAATACACTTATGCATTGCAGAGCCGAATTCCATGGAAATATAAAGAATTCCATCTTCCAATTCTCTTGGAATTTGTTCAACAAACCTATGCTGTATTATCATTGTTTAAAAGTTGTGAAGTGTTTATAACGTAAGTAGAATCATGTTCTTCAATTAAGTCATGATAAAACCCGCTAAGTTTCTTCCATTTAATTACGGCCAACGTTGCATTTAATGCATTTAATTCTGCTATCTGTATATTGGTGCTATACTCATTAACATCTTCAACGTCTTCACTTGAGACTCTGTTAGAAATGTGATCATTTTTGACAGGCGTTGCGGCGGTTACTCTTAACTGTCCCGTTAGTTTTTCGTTAACGACATTCACCCCAATTCCTGTATCTAAGAAAGGAGTACTGATGCTTAGCAAATATTCCATTACTAATTTTCTGACAGAGTTTTTGTCTACACAAATAAAAACATATGACATGCCCTGCAGTTCTGTAATATTTTCCGCAGTGATTTTATATGGATGTGCAATAATTCCCTTATGCATTTTACTGTATATTTCTTTAAAATAAGGCACCTTCTTAATATCACCAGCCTCCAGCGTATCATTTGAGATTGCACCGGGAGAACGGAAAGTGTTGTGCTGAATAAACTCATCTCCATCGAATAAATGAATTTCTTTTACAGGTGTTTTCGCCACTAAGTCCAATATATAAGAACCGGTACCACCCAAGCCTACTATGGCAATCTTCTGGCCATGTAGTTTTGAGCTAATGACACTTATGTTTGCCCTGCTTGAGTTCGTGTCAGAATACTGAAACACAGACTCTTCATCCTCATCATGAACGATTTTGAATGGCTTTTCTGTTAAATTTCTATTCAACGATTTTGCCGGATTTGAGATAATCTCTGCATAGCGAGTAATCTTCTCATAATAGTTCGCATATGGTGGATTCGGCTTGCATGAAAATTGATGCTGCGCTATAATTCCCGGCAATATCTGTTGATTAATAGTTGAATTGTGGATTGCGGTAATCATACTACCATCATTATTACATGGATAGTCACCAATAAACTTTATGACATGTGTACTTGGGATAGCCGTTCTAGTATTACTTGCCAAGTCAAGTTCACTAACAAGTGTTCCTATCTTTATTTCCTTGTTACCGTTGACGTAAGGAATATCTGAAACGAAGAGATACCCGCCCTTTATAGCGACGGTGTATCCCTCATCTCTGAGCCTCTTTAAGTCAGGACTAAGATTTATCAGTTTTTGTGACATTGAAAATCATCTTATTTTGTACGAAAACAGATTCCCCCTTTACCATTGAACCTTCTGGATTCTGATGGGGGCCTCTTTTATATGTGACTGTGTAAACAACATTTGGGTTGTTTGGATTATAGTCAGGGAAGGCTAGTTTTACAACTTGATCATATGTAATTTTAGCCTCATGCCAGTGTTCTTCTCGCGTATTGACAAAAATTATAATCTGCGGTTTCTTTGAATAGAAGTGATCAATGCCTGGTCTAGCTAAATCTACTTCTTCATTATCCTTAATAAGTTCATCCTTATAGCCATCTTTGACTTTAAGAAAAAGCTCATCGCTTATGGGTATTTCTCCAAGCTTTTTAATTTGCTCGCCTTTTATATACTGGTGGTCCCATTTATACTCCTTGCCATTGATTATTAGCGGCAGGGGGTACTTATGTTCACTGTGTGTTTTGTTTTCCATTTTTTATTTGTATTAATGGTTACTAATTAATTTAGGCTTTTTAATAATGCTTATAACTTTACCACTTATATTGAATTCATCGGTAGCATGTAGATATATCGGGTCGTAACTATATGAAGAATCTGCAATAAGTACTATCTGTTCGTTTGAACTATCATCAATGAACCTTTTAACAGTTGCCTTTCCATCTACAATCGCTAAAACAATATCATTTGAATGGACATTCTTATCGCGAGAATCAATTATGATAAAATCACCGTCTTCTATCTTTTTCCTACCTACCTCAGCCCGATTCATTGAACTGCCGTCTGTTTTAACAGCATATAAACCGGCTGGTTTGGCCCTACCTACAAGTTTACTGGATACTCGCAGGAAACCCTGGAAGTTCTCTTCCGCATATAATGTAGCTGGCCCGCAGTTAGCAGTACCAAGTATTGGAATTGAAAATACAGGCGTTGTAGTTTCAAGGACATCTTTTGCAATAGTAGGCTCTGATGATGATCTTGCCATTTCGCCACTTGAACGGTCTATTGAAATGAATCCCTTCTTTTCAAGCTGCTCCAAATGATGCTTAATTTTTTGAGGCGATTCATCCGACAAACCAATCGCATCTGCCATTTGTCGAAGGCTCATTTGTGCAAGGTTATTATCCTTGGAAAGAGCGAGCAATTTTTGTTGTATTTCATGCATGCAACAAAGGTCGACAAAATTTCGTTATAAAATACATATCTATATTAAATCCTTAAAACTTGACACTTTATGCATTTGATAATCAATGATAAATATCGCCTTATTTTATTTACTTTCTGCCTGATGAGCTATAAGGAATGCGGTGATATATCAAAAATGGAACCCGTTTGAATTCCATTTTACTTAATTAAAGACTTGCGTAATTAAGGCCTTTTGTTACCTTTTTGCTTTCTCGCAAAGACGCTAAGTTTTTAACCGCAAAGAACGCAAAGAAACAGCCCGCAGAGTGCCGCAGAGTAATACTTACTCCTTAGTCCTTACCCCTGCGCCTTTGGCGCATTGATAAAAAACAATAACTTATCAATACAATAACAATGCATAAACAATGGAATTATCAATAAAAGGCTATTGATATTGATTTTGTAGATGGCTGAAAACCAATAACAACTATTGATAATATCAATGAAAATCATTTTAAATTCTTCACCACTAAGACACAGAGAGCATTAAGTTCCACTAAGTAAAGTAGTCACCCTGAGCCTGCCTGCCCTAAACTTGCTTCACGGGTCGAAGGGTTACCACAAAGCACGCAAAGTTAACGGCCGCACAAAGTGCACAAAGAACTTAACCTAAATCTTAGTCTCAACCTATTTTCGGATTTCAAAGAACTTGTCCACCTTCAACAATGTTTCGGTGGTCGAAGGCAAATTTAGGCTATATGTTTACTATATTATATAAAAAGGTAACATTGTTTTCAACACCCCCACCTTATCTTGAAAAGGGAATAAGACTTAAATGAAAAACCCCACTCTTTTCGGCGTGGGGTTTTAAAGAAATTAAATGTTTATGCATACATTGTTAGTAACCCTTCTTCATAGTACACTTGGGTACCTGAAATAAAAGCACGGGAGTTACAGGAATAAACTATCATATTATTTTGAACAATTCCTCCTGGACCAGCCGACGACCATTGACCTGTCCAAGCATTTGGAGATGTTGTAGTTACTAATACTATTGTCGCAGTGCCTTTTATTCCTCCTCCTGAACCTACAATCAGGTCACCCGCAACATATATAGTTTCAGTTGTATCCTGGTTGAATATTACCGTTCCCGTGCTTCCACCAACTGTGAAATTATTTCCTACATATAAATCGCTATCAAGAGTAACCGTTTGGCTTGAGTTAGCAGATGTAACATCGTACCATGGATTGGTCGTGGTCCCCATACCACCTGTATCTAATGTACCTTTAATTACGGTCAATGTGCCGGTGCCACAGCTTACAGATCCTGAAGTATACTTTATTGTTCCACCATCACATTCAACATTATTAATGGTAACGGTTCCAGATGTATCTATATCAAGAGTTGCATTAGTGCCTATGATAGTTCCATCCCAGGTAACTGCTGATGAGGTAGGGCCTCCCAAAACAATAGTAATGCTTGAGCTTCCCGTACCATTTCCCTCAATTATATAGTTACCGGCTGGACTAGTAAAAGAAGTAAGTACCGTTATAGTATTCCCTCCTCCGTCAATGATGAAAGTAACACCTGATGCAATATAAAGCGAATCTACAGTCCAATTATCAGCAAGATCTATTGTGGAAGAGCCGCTACCAGCTAAAGCAAGAGTAACACCTAAAGTAGTGCCATTTGAAGTCAATGTTTGAGTGCCTCCAGCACCTACTCTTAATGTAGCACTTCCAGAAAAAAACATTCCTGATGAAGACAATGTAACATCTCCACGTGATGTTAAATCATAGTTAAATGTAATAGTGGACGTATATCCGGTGAAATCAAGTTTAAGGCATTCATTATTGCCAGTGCCATAATCAATAGTGCAAGATGGGCTACTTGAATTAAACTGAACATCATCAGTTGAAGTTGGAATAGAACCGCCGCTCCAATTGCCTGCATTATTCCAATTCGAATTTACTGCGCCTGTGAAAATAGTTGCCATTGTGTTTAAATTTTAAAGATTAATAATGGTTAATGGTAATATTTAAAACTAACTATGGTTTCTTAATTTTATTTTAACTCCTTGTAAATTATTTATTAAGAAATAATCCCATTCCCTATAAAAGAGCCTTGGTATTGCGAATAGTTGGTTTGCTTACAATTTCTTACTACCTTTGAGTATTATGAAAAGAATTATTGTACTCTCTCTATTAGGTTTTGTAATCTCTACTGCTTTACAAGCACAATATACCGACCTGCATGATTTTTCATTGACGCATGCCGATAGTGGCGCTTATCCATACGGGGGTCTATATTATGATGGAAACTTTCTATATGGAATGGCAGGAGATGGAGGTAAATATGGTTATGGCGTAATATTCAGAATAAAACCTGATGGAACCCAGGACACAAATTTGCATGATTGTTCAATGAATAATGGAACAGGTCCGGCAGGTTCTTTAACCTATACTGGAGGGTATTTCTATGGTACAACTGAAGGTGGGGGAGCGAATAAAAAAGGAGTAGTGTTCAGCATAAAACCGAATGGAACAGGGTACACTATCCTCCATAGTTTCGATAGTATTGATGGGAAAGCACCCCAGGGAGGCGAACTATTCTACAATGGAACCTATCTGTTTGGAATGACAAGCTTTGGCGGTACAAACGACGATGGTGTGATTTTCAGAATAAAATCAGATGGAACGGGTGATACCGTATTACTTAAATTCTCCGGTTTAAATGGAAACCACCCTGATTTTAGCTCACTTTTTTCTGACGGAACTTACCTTTATGGTATGACACAACTTGGAGGAGCAAGTAATGACGGAGTAATATTCAGAATAAAACCCGATGGAACGGGAGATACCAACCTACTTGACTTTAATGGAACAAATGGCCAATATCCTGAAGCTTCTTTTATTTCTGATGGAACTTACCTTTATGGAACAACAAGGAATGGTGGCTCGCACGGTTATGGTGTAATTTTCAGGATTAAACCCAATGGCACCAAGGATTCTGTTTTATTTAATTTCACAGGTTCAACCGGAGCAAACCCATATTGTACCCTGCTTTCGTTAGGCCCCTATTTATATGGAACTACAAGTAATGGCGGTGCAAACAATATTGGGGCACTATTTAGGATAAAGCCTGATGGAACCGGATATATTGACCTGCATGATTTTGATATTGCAAAAGGAAATGTTCCTTTTAGTTCTCTAATCACAGATGGAATTTCTTTGTATGGCACCACTGAAGGTGGAGGTGCAAATAATAATGGTGTGATATACAGTTATAAAGATACCTCGATTACAACTGGTCTTAATGAAGCAACTTTAGCAACAAATGAAATAAAGGTTTATCCGAATCCAAACGATGGGATATTTACCATCGAGTCGTCAGTCAACGGTCGTCAGTCGCTAGAAATCTATAATATGTTAGGTGAAAAAATTTATACTGAGACCCTTCGACAGGCTCAGGGTGACAATACAATAAATTTAAGCAATGAGGCTAAAGGGTTATACTTATATAGGCTATTGACTCCAGAAGGTAAACAACTTTCGCAAGGGAAATTTATAATTCAGTAACCAATTTAATTCGGCTCCTTCTCCCCATCCTTGTAATGTTCGGTTTTCATTATATGCCCGTTCTTATCGTAGTAAATCCAATCGCCATCGGGCAGGCTGCGTAAGGCGCCGCTTTTATCGGTAACCAATTTGTAATTGGTTATGCTCTGCACTTTGCCATCGGCAAAATAAGTGGTGCATTTGCCCGATTCTTTTCCGTCGGTTAATGTCTGTTCGCTTATAAGTACGCCATTAATATCGTAGTATGTCCATTTGCCGCTGGGCCTGTCGTCTTTATAATCGCCTTCCTGTACCTTCATGCCGCCGGGTTGCAGAAAAACCCAGTGGCCGTCTTTTTTACTTACATGTTGTTTGGTGCGGGTAATGGTGTCTTCGCCTATACCTGTTTTATAACTGCCTTTGCATTTCAACGCTCCCCCATCGTACCAGAAATTCCATTCGCCCGTGCGCAGGTTATCATCCATATTGCCCTCGTACTTTGGCTTGCCGTTTTCATACCACCCTTTCCAGTCGCCTTGCATATTGCCTGCTTTGTATGCCCCTTCATCCGATTCCTGCTGGCCATTGTCATACCACGATTTCCATAATCCTTCTTCCTTATCGTTGGCATAACTGCCCCTTTCTTTCACTGCTCCGTTGGGATACCACAGCACCCACTCGCCTTCTTTCTTGTTATGTTTATAGTTGCCTTGCTTCCACTTCACATTGCCTTTGTAGTAGTATGTCCATGTGCTGTCCTGCTCATCGGCTTTAAAATATCCTTTAGCATCGGTATCGCCTTCTTCAGTAAAGTACACCCATGCGCCAGAACGCAGGTCGTGGCTCATATCGCCTGTTGTTTTGGGTTTACCGCTACTGAAATTCCATACCCAGTGGCCGTTCTGTTGCCCGTTGGCATAGCTTCCGGTAGCTTTTAGTTTACCCGCAGCAAACCACGATTTATAATCGCCATTCATTCTGCCATTGGCAAACACGGCTTCATAATCTTCATCCCCGTCTTTTTTATAAAACTTCCACAGCCCGTCTTTCAGCCCGTTTGTATAATTGCCTTTGGCTTCTACTTTTTTATCGGGATAATAAACGGTGAGCGTACCATTGCCATTGGTAATTATTTTTTTGCCGGTGCTGTCGTTATACTCCATTAAGTACACCAGCGTATCGGCGTGGGTGGTAACCGATTTAAGCTGTCCGTTTACGTACCATTCCTGCCACTTGCCTGTTTCTTTGTTCTTGCTGAAATCGCCCTCCATCTGCTTTTTACCATCTGCCGACCATGCTGTATAGTGGCCATCCTTCTTGTCATGCACAAATGTCCCCCGGTTCTGAATGTTGCCGTTATCGTAATAGTATATCCATTCTCCTTCCTTTAAATCGTTCTTATAGGGTGTAACCGCGCTCACCTGTCCATTTTCGTACCAAGTTTGCCAGCGGCCATCCTTTTTGCCATAGTCGTAGGTATCTATTTCCGCGCTATCGCCGCTGCTAAAAAAGAATATGCATTTACCGTCGGGCTGGCCCCTTTTAAAGCTTTTTATAGCCTTAAGCTTGCCCGTTTCATAGAAATTCTTCCAAATGCTGTCCTGGTAGCCATATTTAAAAAAGCCCTGTTCAGCCAGCTTACCATCTTTATACCACAGTTTAAAAGGACCGTGCTGCATGCCATCTTTAAAATTCATTTCACTCTTCTTAATCCCCTTAATGCTGTCCCAGTAAGCAACTACGGGCTGGGCGCTAAGGGCGTAAGCGACAGATATCAAAAACAGAATGGCCGTTATTTTCTTCATAACCACAAGGTAAGGTGCAAAAATAATAAATGAAAAAACGCCTCGGGAGGCACAACAAATAAAGTAATCCACAGGTTTTAAATGGTATATAAAATCAAAAAAACCAGCTATTTGTGGGGAAAATATTATTATATTGGTCGCCTAATATTCGTATAATCACAAAAAAAGTATGAGAAGAAAATACCTCAACCCACTAATTTGCTTATTTGCAGTAGGGTCACTGGTTTTGTTTTCCTGCCACGGAGACAATGGTAAATCAATGAACGGTGGCGGAAACGATACCATAGCTAAGGTAAACCCCAAATCGACACAAGTGGAGGACCAGGATTCAGAAACCTACCTGCTCCCTTCTCCTTTACAAATTGCTTCTATCTTTAAAAATTCGGGCCTTACCTTTATGCAGGGCCTTACCGCTACCATAAAAGACGGCTCACAATTCAATTCGCAATACGAACAGGCGCTTAATATGGGGCTTTACAGCGCCGACCTGTCGTATGATGTATTGAACAAGCAGACCGACGATGCCATGAAATACCTGAACGTAGTTAAATCGCTTTCCGATAAACTTGGTTTTGGCAGCGTGTTCGAATCAAACTCATTCATGAAGCGTTTCCAGGCCAACATGAGCAGCACCGATTCACTGGCAGCGCTTATTGCCGAGTTGCAAATGGAAACCGACACCTACCTTGAAAACAACAAGCAGAAATATATTGGTGTTATAGCCTTTGCCGGAGCATGGGTTGAAAGTATGCACATTGGCGGCATAGTGTACCAGAAAGAAAAGAACGCCAGTGTAAGCTCACGTATTTCAGAACAAATGAATATACTGGAAGGGCTTATTAAACTGTTGAGCAAGTACCAGGGCTCCGATTCGCATATCGCCGGCCTTATTACCGAACTGAAAACCATTAAAACTGCTTACGAAGCTTTTGATGAAGTAAAGACCTATAACCCCGATAGTGAGCAGCCCATATCGCTTAACGCGGAACATATAGGCCAACTTAATGACCTGATTCAGACACTCCGCGGAAAATTTGTTGCAGCCTAACAAATTAATAAAACTGTAAAAGACATGACAAAGCACACTATAATAGCCATACTGTTTTTCACTTTAATTGCCACTGCCGGTTTTGGACAGGCTTATGAGCATTGCGATACAAAAACATTAAAGGACAGTTGCAAGGGCTACCTCGACCGCCCTTATAAATATGATGCCTCGAATACCATCCTCATCAGTTTCCAGAAAAGGCCGCAGATGAAGGAAATAGAGCTGCCTATGTTTATGGGCGAGGAATACCGTATTATTTTCAATACCTATGCGCTTCCTCCGGGTGTGGAAATACATGTATATAACAAAGATGCCGACCACGATGGCAGGAAAGAACTGTTCACCTGCAACAGTTCCGATGCGACCAAGAAAATCTTTATCTGGGATTGCCCCCACTATCACAGTAAAGTTTATGTTGACTATGTTATTCCGGCTAAGCACGACGATGGCTCAAGCAGCGGAGATGCACCCGCTGTGGAAGGTTGCGGCGTACTGGTTGTAGGATACAAATAAAACTGCATGCAAAAAAAATTAATTCTTCTCCTCGCTTTCCTGGGATTGCAATTCCTGGATATAACCAGTCTTTTTTCACAATGCAACCCCCACAAAATAGCCCACAAGTATAAGGCCAACCTGGGCGATTATAAATACGACAGCTTTGCCTACAACCCCATTCAGTTTACCGACAAGCCCCAGACTATTGAAGTAGTATTCTCCGCCTATTCCGGCATGATATATAAGCTGGTGTTTGGTACATCGTTCTTCGACGAGAATGTGACCGTGAACATTTACGACAAAAGCATGCGGGTAAAAAACAGGAAGAAATTATACGATAACGATAAAGGAATTGATAACCTGTTCTGGGAAATGCCCATATCAAAGTCGGGTACCTACTACATTGACTATGAAGTTCCGCCCAAGGGTAATTTCACCTCATCAGACGGTTGCTTAGTAGTTATTATCGGCTATAAAAACGAGCCGGGCAAAAACCAATAACACTCTTACTTTCAGTATTCGGGGGCAAATGCTAAATTTGCCGTCCCTATCTGAAATATTTATACGTTATGGCTACAGACAATTTCCAGGCACACGATTATTTTTTGGTTGACGAACTGCTTACCGACGAGCATAAGCTTATTCGCGATACCGCAAGGGCATTTATCAAAAAGGAACTCTCGCCCATTATTGAAGAGGCCTGCCAGACATGCACCTTCCCCAAACAAATTGTAAAAGGACTCGCGGGTATCGGCGCCTTCGGGCCCACTATTCCGCAACAATATGGCGGAGCAGGGCTCGACTATATTTCGTACGGACTGATTATGCAGGAAATTGAACGTGGCGATTCAGGCATACGCTCCATGGCATCGGTACAGGGTTCGCTGGTTATGTATCCTATTTACGCTTTCGGTTCCGAGGAGCAGAAAAAGAAATTCCTGCCACCCATGGCAAGTGGAGAAAAGATTGGTTGCTTCGGGCTTACCGAACCCGACCATGGCTCTGACCCATCGAGCATGGTTACCCGCCTGTATGATAAGGGCGACCACTTCATTTTGAGGGGTGCTAAAATGTGGATATCGAATTCACCCATTGCCGATTTGGCCGTGGTGTGGGCAAAAGATGATGGTGGCATTATACGCGGTGTTATTGTAGAACGCGGCATGCAGGGCTTTACTACACCTGAAACACATAATAAATGGTCGCTTCGTGGCAGCGCCACAGGCGAACTTGTTTTTGATAATGTAAAGATTCCTAAAGAAAATATATTACCCGGCGTTGAAGGCCTTAAGGGGCCTCTGTCGTGCCTTAATATGGCCCGTTACGGTATTTCGTGGGGTGTTGTAGGCGCGGCAATGGATTGTTACGATTCAGCTTTACGCTATTCCAAAGAACGCATACAATTCGGCAGGCCCATAGCAGGGTTCCAGCTTACACAAAAGAAACTGGCTGAAATGATTACCGAAATAACCAAGGCTCAATTGCTTTGCTGGAGGCTGGGAACACTGATGAACGAAAAGCGCGCCACCCCGGCACAGATATCTATGGCCAAGCGCAACAATGTAAATATGGCATTGCAGATAGCGCGCGAAGCCAGGCAGATACATGGCGGTATGGGCATTACAGGCGAATACCCTATTATGCGCCACATGATGAATTTAGAATCGGTTATTACATACGAGGGCACGCACGATATTCACTTGCTGATAACCGGTAACGATATTACAGGTATACCCGCATTCTCATAAACCATTAGTATGAAAAACATACCGGGAAGAATACTGTCGCTACTCTTTGCGGGTGTAATTTTTATTTCACTTTCCGCGGAGCGGACTACCGATGTAGTAAATGCGCATACGGTGCTTGATGGTTTGTTTAAAAGCCTGGCCTCAGTTAAAACACTTACCTACCAGCTTGCCTATGCCGAACGAAAAGACGATGGCAAAATGCGCAAGGATACTTCGCAGATCAAGTATCAGAAATCTCCTTTCAGGGTTTATATGAAAATGGCTGAAGGAGCCGAAATATTATGGGGGCCCGATATGAATGACGGGGAAGCATTGGTTCATCCCGCTGCATTTCCTTACATTAATCTTAACCTCGACCCATACGGAAATACCATGCGCAAAAATCAGCACCATGGTATTGAAGCCTCAGGTTTCGAATACTTTGGAGGCGTATTGCAAAACGGGGTTAAGAAAGTGGCCGACTTCGACAACCAGGTTCTTTACCTGGGCGATATAGCATTCAATGGCTATAGCTGTTACAATATTTCGGTAATTAACCCCGATTTCAGGTATGTGCCTTACGTGGCCCAGAAAGGTGAAAACCTTATAGCCATTGCCAGGAAGTTTAGCGTAGATGAATATATGGTGCAGTTGCATAACCACCTGGGTTCGTTTAACGATGTGAAAGAAGGGCAAACAGTTTATATACCGTCAAACTATGGCAAAATACTTAGTCTCTATATTGAAAAGACAAATATGGTGCCTGTTCTGATAAGGGTAGAAGATGAAAAGGGGTTATTTGAAGAATATCGTTTTTTGCATTTGAAGGTAAACCCCGACATTCCTGCTGAGGAATTTACCAAAAGCTACAAGGGTTACCATTTTTGATTCTATTTCACCCTTTCAGGGCTTTACATTTGATTGTTATATATGCGCACAGGGTTTCACCCTGCGCTGTTATATTTCGTCCTTTCAGGACTTAAAAGGCCCGAAGGGCTGCAATACTAAGCGCAGGGTGAAGCCCTGCGCATGCCGCATAAATCCTTTCGTAAGCCCTGCAGGGGCGAAATATCATAAACACAATAATTTGCTATATTCGGCATAGATTTTAGGATATGGAAAAACTACAGAACTATATAGATGGCGCTTTGGTGGCACCGTCGAAAGGCACTTACTTAGATAACTATAACCCTTCTACAGGAAAAGTATATTCATTAATCCCCGATTCAGATGAATGGGATGTGAAATTAGCTGTGGAAGCTGCCAACAGGGCATTCCCTGCCTGGGCAGATAAGAAAAAAGATGAGCGGGCCGATTTGATTATGCACCTCGCTCACCTGCTGGAAGAAAAGCATGATGAGTTTGCCAAAGCGGAAAGTATTGATAACGGAAAACCATTGTGGTTATCGCGTTCGGTTGATATACCCCGTGCGGTAAGTAACCTTGAATTTTTCGCTACAGCTTCATTGCACTTTGCATCTGAGTCGCACAATATGGATGGCCATGCTATTAACTATACCCTGCGCGACCCTATTGGCGTTGTAGGTTGCATATCGCCCTGGAACTTGCCTTTGTATTTATTTACCTGGAAAATAGCCCCTGCCCTTGCAGCCGGTAACTGTGTTGTTGCTAAGCCATCGGAAATTACACCCATGACTGCCTATATGCTTTCCAAGCTTTGTGTAGAAATAGGTTTCCCAAAGGGCGTATTTAATATTGTGCATGGTTTAGGCCCTAAAGTGGGCAGCGCCATTGTATCGCACCCCGATACTAAAGCTATATCATTTACAGGTGGCACCAAAACCGGCGCAGAAATTGCCCGCGTGGCAGCGCCAATGTTTAAAAAGCTTTCATTAGAACTGGGTGGTAAAAACCCGGTAATGATATTTGCCGATTGCGATTGGGACAAGATGATGAAACGAACTATTGATTCATCGTTTACCAACCAGGGAGAAATATGTTTGTGCGGCTCGCGCATTATGGTTGAGCGCAGCGTGTATGAGAAATTTAAAAAAGAGTTTGCAGAAAAAACCAACGCTCTTAAGGTCGGCCCACCTTTGATTGACGATAGCCGCCTGGGCGCTATTGTATCGAAACAGCATTACGAAAAAATACTTTCATATATAGATTTGGCGGAAGAAGAAGGCGGGAAAATACTTTGCGGAGGCAAGGCTGTTAAATTAGGTGGTGAAGAAAAAGACGGTTGGTATATTGAGCCTACCGTTATAGAAGGCCTGCCCTACAACTGCCGCACCAATATGGAAGAGATATTCGGACCTGTGGTTACCATTATGCCATTTGACACCGAAGAAGAAGCACTAAAATATGCCAATGCTACTGAATATGGCTTAACAGCTATGCTGTGGACCGAGAACCTTACACGAGCACACACAATAGCTGCAAAGCTGCGTTCGGGCATTGTTTGGATAAACTGCTGGTTGCTGCGCGACCTGCGCACCCCATTTGGAGGCACAAAAAACTCTGGCGTGGGGCGTGAAGGCGGTTGGGAAGCATTGCGCTTCTTTACAGAGCCCAAGAATGTGTGTATAAAGCTTTAGGCTTCATGCACATTATCAAAACTTTTGCAAAGTTTTTTATTTCTCTTATTGTTCTCGTAATGTGCGTATTAGCAGCAGCGCATTACACAGGGCACGATAAACGCACATATATCGCCTTGCAGCCAACCGACACCATACACATTGCAAGTAGAAGTTTTACCGCTGAAAAACTGGCGCATCAATATAAACCAGAAATGTACCTGCGGCCAAATACGTCAACGCCTCCGCTTAAATGGGTTTGGTATGAGGCTACACCAAATGATAGTACCATAGACCTTACCTACCACTTTGCCTGGGAAGATGAAATTAATCCTAACAAAACCCTGCATATTTTTTACTCCATGTTCAGGGCCGCGTATTATGGTTACCCGCTTTATGATATTGAGTACTTCCAGGTAAATGTAAATAAGAAGAACGGCCTTGTGCAGAGCTTACGTTTTGAAACAGGGCCTGACGATAACTATTTCCCGACAGTTGTAAAGCATATAAAGGTGAATGTTGACAGAAGTGATGATGGGAACTATTATTGCGGCAACACTTTAAGCGCGCCCATATTTGATTCCATGCATGTAAAAGCAGGTGTACAGACATGGAACCATTTATCGCGGTTGCTTGATAAGAATGTTGCTGCTGAGTATTCTCTTTTGCAAAATGCACCATTGAAATTCCTCACCGATGAAGATTTCTCAAAATACAAGTTTGTTCGCAAAAGCCAAGGCGACCATTTTACTTCAGAAGATAAAACGAAATTCTATTTGTATACTATAGTGCTTATTCTTGGTGCATTAGCCACACTTTGGCACATATTAGATTTTAAAACGAACTTCGATATATTGAACAATTGGTTCAGGAAAGGGAAATAACTAACCCCTACAAATAATTGCCATTTATAAGATACTTCACCACATCAAGGATGCCATCATTAGCAGATACAGTAATTATCCTCATTTGGTTATCCTTTTTTGTCACAAGCATCCATTTTACTGAGTTTGAACCATAAGACTTGCCTTCAGCAATCATTGTTCCGTCGGGCAAATAAATCATCATAATCCTTATAGCGGCTCCATATTCATTGCCCTGCACAATTTTCACCTTGCCAATAAGTACCTTATCCTGCATAACACTATCGCCTGCTATGCTTATGCCTGAAGTCCTTTTCGTATTCAGCAGCCTAGATAAGTCTGTACCTTCTCTGTCCTGTGAAAAAGTTATTGCATTAAGCGCTATGAATTTAGTTTCCTCTTCATCATTTAAATCGTTTCCTTGTATAAGATTATTTTCTACTACCATTTTATACACCTTTTTATCTGCAGGTGATTCTACCTTTTGGTTATCTGCAAAACTCCATGTGTAATATTCAATCGTGCTGTATTCGTCTGTTGTAACACCTTGATGTTTAGTAACCTGGAACCAATCCGGGTACGACTCGGTATAGTAAATCTGGTATGTTACGTAAATCAATTCCTGGTTCTGTAACGACCTTACACTGTAATTGTGTGGTTGAAGGAATCCGTTACTCATTTCAACTATTATACAATATGGAACACCCGATGCGTATACGGTGTCCATATCCCATAACACCGACTTTTTCTCTTTCGATTCCTGTACTGCTTTCATATGCGCACTCGCCTCCTTATCGGGGTACCATTGTGCCGATGCAAAAGCAGAGGTAAGAAATGCAAGCAAGAGAAAGAATGCTTTCACTAAATAGGGGTTTTAATTACCTAACCAAAGTTACGACAAAAAGGAACGGTATAACAGTGTTTGGCGCGTGGTAGATTCTTCGCCCTGCTCAGAATGACAATAGGAGCGGCCGCTATTTATTCTGCATCACAATCTGCACCGTATATCGGCTCTTATGTTCCAGCAAAACTCTTTTTTCTATAGATACTCTGTCAATTGTAGGTTGGTCGTAATAACGGATGGTAACCAGTTCAAGGTCTTTGTTATAAAGTACCCTGAAATCGCTACGCAGGGCTTCGATAAGTGCAGGCACTTTATCGGGATCGAAATCGAGGCAGAGAGAAAAATTAATGGCTGAGTTTTGCATTACATTGGTTTTCACTTTATACTGCGCCAGTATATCGAAAATGCGGCTGAGGTTTTCTTCTACTATAAATGAAAAATCTTTGGGCGAGAGCGAAATAAGCACCTGTTGAACCTTAAAAATAAAACAAGGTACAGGCAGTTGAGATGTATCATTATCTATTCGGGTGCCGGGTGCATCGGGTTGTAAAAACGAGCGCACAAAAAGCGGAATGTTTTTATTCTGAAGTGGTTTGATTGTCTTGGGGTGAATAACAGTAGCGCCATAATAGGCAAGCTCAATAGCATCCTGGTAACTCAGGTGGTCAATCTTAATGGTATTGTCAAACCACTTAGGGTCGGCATTCAATACACCGGGCACATCTTTCCATATTGTTACTGATTCTGCATTGGCGCAATAGGCCATAATTGCAGCAGTATAGTCAGAGCCCTCGCGGCCGAGCGTAGTTGTTTTGCCTGTTGCTGTGCTCCCGACAAAGCCCTCCATTACCAATATATCAACTAATTCAAATGCTTCGGGCATAAACTTTTTATAGCTTGCAAGCGTCTTTTCAAAATCAACTTTACCTTCCCTGTAATTAGAATCGGTGTGGATTATGTTTTGCGCCCTCATCCACATATTCGGTATCTGTTTATCGCTCAGGCAGGCGCAAACTATAAGCACAGATATATGTTCTCCGAATGATACTACCTGATCATATCGCTCATCAAAAGGTTCTTTGGGGTATTCTGCCACAACCTTCCGCAAAAGAGCAAATGTCTTGTTTAGGGTGTAGGTTATATTTTGTTTGGTTAAGCTTGTTCTGATACAGCCTTCCGCAACCTGGTAATGATAGGCTTCTATTTCTTTTATAAGTTTTTCGGCTTCTTCACTCGTAGTTGCTCTTACAACTTTTTCAAGCGCGTTTGTGGTTTTACCCATAGCCGATACTACCACAATCAGTTTCTCATTCGGGTAACACTCTAATATGTTTACCACATTCTTTACTCCTTCTGCATCTTTTACCGATGCCCCGCCAAATTTGAAGACTTTCATAGGAGTGCAAAGATAAGAGTTAGCACCTAACCTTAAAGGGATTTCGCGTTAGGGATAGCAGCGGAAACCCCACAGCGAAGCGAGGAGTTGCAGCGGATAGCCCGACCCCGACGCTTTAGGTCGGGGGAACGCCCAAAGTCTTCGACAAGCTCAGACAGACAATAATACTTCCCTCTCCTTGGACAAGGGGAGGGCTAGGGAGGGGTCACAGATTTATTTCTTTCAAGTGATTCTCATGCAAAGACCCATTCAGCCACTCATCGGCTATAACAGCATTATATTTCTTGTAAAACTCAATAGCCGGAGTGTTCCAGTCGAGCACCTGCCAATCCATTTTACGTACGCCCATTTCTTTGCAGACTTTTATCACCGCCTCGAAAAGTTTACTGCCGATTTTATAACGGCGGTATTTTTCAGTCACAATAATATCGTCAAGGTATATAGCTTTACCCTTCCAGGTAGAGTACTTTATGTAGAACAGCGCCATACCGACTATTTTACCCTCAGCCTCGGCCACAAAAGCCTTATATACTGCATCGGGGCCAAAGCCGTCGCGTTCAAGCTCATCGACAGTTACTTTCACCTCCTGCGGCGACTTCTCAAATTCAGCCAGTTCTTTAATAAGTCCCAGTATAGCAGGGACGTCTTTCTTCTCGGCTTTGCGTATGATGCAATTCATAGGATAAAAGGTTATGAAAAGACTCAAAAATATCTATATTTGCTCATAGTAATGCTGGGTTTTGAATTATAATTCAGCATTCAAAATTTAGAATTCAAAATTGAAAAAGTTATGGGACAGGTCAAGACATTAGGAGAATTTATAGTTGAGAAACAAGCTGATTTTCAATACTCTAAGGGCGAGCTTACACGCCTGTTAAGCGACATAGGCATTGCTGCTAAAATAGTTCACCGCGAGGTTAACAAGGCAGGCCTGGCCGATATCCTGGGCGAAACCGGGGATGTGAACATACAGGGCGAAAACGTTAAAAAGCTGGATATTTATGCCAACAAGCAGTTTATTGCCGCCCTAAGCGTGGGTGGTGAGTGCTGCGCCATAGCATCGGAAGAAAACGAAGAAGTTATTACGGTAGACAACAGCGTATCAACAAGCGCCAAGTATGTGGTTGCCCTCGACCCGCTCGATGGTTCTTCGAATATTGATGTAAACGTATCCATCGGGACCATTTTCTCTATCTACCGCCGTACCTCACTCAGCGGCCCCGGCACACTGGAAGACTTTCTACAACCCGGCACCGAGCAGGTGGCAGCGGGTTATGTAATTTATGGCTCATCGACCATGATGGTATATACTACTGGTAAAGGTGTTAATGGCTTTACCCTCGACCCATCTATTGGAGAGTTTTGCCTCTCGCACCCCAATATGCAGATACCTAAACAAGGTAAAATATACTCTATCAACGAAGGTAACTATGTGCACTTCCCCGACGGAGTGAAGAAATTTATAAAGTACTGCCAGGAAGAAGATGCAGCTACAGGCCGCCCTTTTTCTTCACGTTACATTGGCTCTGCAGTAGCCGATTTCCATCGCAACCTTATTAAAGGTGGAGTGTTCCTTTACCCTACTACGTCGGCATCGCCAAAAGGCAAGCTGCGTTTAGTGTATGAGTGCAACCCGCTGGCTTTTATTATTGAGCAGGCAGGTGGCAAGGCAAGCAATGGCAGCAAACGCATTATGGAGGTTACTCCTACCTCGTTGCACCAGCGCATGCCTTTGTTCATAGGCTCGCGCGATATGGTCGAGAAAATTGAAGAACTTTTAGCCAAGCATTCTATTCCCGCTGCTAAGGCTGCTAAATAAGTAATTTCGATTTACTTTTTATGAGTGCCGGCATTATCCATGGTGCCAGCAAAACAAGGTGTGTATATACGAATGAGCGTTGCAAGGTTTCCGCATGTACTATATCGGCTTTGGAGTTCAGCACATCGAAAAAATAAAGAAGTACGCTTATTAGCAGCGCCCATTTAAACGCCCCGAATATGCCTCCGAGTAATCTGTTGGCCCAGCCAAGCAATAATGCTTTAGCTACGTTCTCAATTCGCTTAGCCAAAAAGAAAACCAATATCACTATCCCAAGGAAAACTACTACATCGGCTATAATAGAAAGATATACCGACGACATGCTGTGTACTTCAGTTCCTAAAAAAGATGCCACCACATCGGAGAATTTAGCACAGGCAAATATGCCCAGTATAATTGCCAGTATCGACGCCACCTCTACCACCAGCCCCTTACGGAAGCCTTTGTAGAATCCCCACAATATGGGTATCAGCAGAATTATATTGGCTGTCATGCCGCACAAAAGTAGGGGTTTTTATATCTCTGTATTAATAAAGATTTGGGCGTTCCCCTCGCTTCTCTCGGGTCGAGCTATCCGCTACAACTCCTCGCTCCGCTGTGGGGTTTCCGCTTCTATCCCTAACGCAATACCGTTTCATTCGTTTTACTTATTCCTTATCCCATATTCCTTACTACTCTTTTCTATGTATTTTTGCACTACTATGGTAATAGACGAAGCTTTAAAAGCAGAATGGGATGCCCTTATTAAAAGGCTGGAGATACAATTCGGTGAAGGAATTGAAGTAGAGGGCATTTTGCTTTTAATAGGCTTGCAGGAATTGGGACAGGGCTATAAGAAGCTATCAAAAGATGAAAAACTTGACGTGTTGCATATTGCTTTCTGTGCGTTACTAGAGCCTTTCGGCTATTACAAATTCACCGAGTATGATGCCGACGGCTGGCCGCATTGGGAGGCTGTTACAACTTTACCGCCATTAAAACCCGGCGAACAAAAGAACCTGACAAAACGGGCTATTATAGATTATTTTAAAGAAATGGACGAAATTTAATATGAAGAACCCATCAATAGAAGAACTATATAAACTCTACCTACAACACCCTGTTGTCTGCACCGATACCCGCAATATAAAAACGGGAAGCATTTTCTTTGCATTGCAAGGGGTTAACTTTAATGCCAACACTTTTGCCAAAGAAGCGCTTACCAAAGGTGCAAAGTATGCTGTAATTGAAGAGGAAGAGCATTATACTGATGGATGTATTTTAGTGAATGATGTACTTGACACCTTGCAGCAATTAGCTAATCATCACCGCAGACAGTTTCATATACCCGTTATAGGAATTACAGGCACCAATGGCAAAACAACCACCAAAGAACTTACAGCAACTGTTCTGAGTAAAAAATATAAAACGCTTTTCACCCAGGGCAACCTCAATAACCATATTGGTGTGCCGCTTACGCTGCTATCGTTAAAGAAAGAACACGAGATAGCTATTATAGAAATGGGCGCCAACCACCAGGGAGAAATTGCCGCTCTCAGTAATATTGCTGAACCCAATTATGGTATAATTACCAACATAGGCAAAGCGCATTTAGAAGGTTTTGGCGGGCCGGAAGGAGTGATAAAAGCCAAAGGAGAATTGTATCAGCATATAAAAGCACACAAAGGAAAATTGTTTGTGAATGCCGATGATGAACTGTTGATGCGCTTATCAACCGGCATTGACAGGGTTACCTATGGCACCCACCCCGATGCCGATTGTGAAGGCATTACCGATACCCAAAGTTTTATGGCAAAGGCTGACTTCTTGGTTGATGGTATTGAAGTAGAGATACAAAGCAAGCTGGCAGGACGCTATAATTTTTACAATATGATGGCTGCCACCTGCATCGGTTTCCATTTTGGGTTAACTATATCGCAGGTTAAAGAAGCCATTGAAGGATACATACCCTCTAACAACCGTTCGCAGGTTATTGAAAAAGCAGGCAACACTATATGGATTGATGCTTACAACGCCAACCCCAGCAGTATGAAATCGGCTATAGAGAATTTTGCGGAGATTGAAGGCAGTGGCAAAACACTTATACTGGGCGATATGTTTGAACTGGGCGATGACAGCCTTAAAGAACACCAATCGCTGGCGGACCTTATAGAGAGCAAAAAATGCTGGGATGCTGTTTACCTTGTAGGTAAAGAATTTGGCAAGACAAAATCATCAGCTAAGCTTTTCAATACTACCGAAGAATTTATTGAATGGATTCAAACTCACCCATTAAAAACCAAAACCATTTTGCTTAAAGGCTCTCGCGGTATGGCAATGGAAAGAGTGTTGGAGAAACTTTAAAACTGGCCTCTCCAACCTCTCCGACCGCGTGCCGCCTTCAGCTTCAGCGGTGGCGCAAGGAGAGGCTAAAATTGATTTACTTTTATTAATTCCCCCTTCGGGGGACAGAGGGGGCTTTATTTCAGTATTTCTCTTGCAATAACCAGCTTCTGAATTTCAGAAGTACCTTCACCAATGGTACAGAGTTTTGAATCGCGGTAATATTTTTCTACAGGGAAATCTTTAGTGTAACCATAGCCCCCGAAAATCTGCACTGCATCGGTAGAAACTTCCACAGCAACTTCTGAAGCATAGTACTTTGCGAATGCGCTTTCCTTAGTAACTTTCATGTGCTTGTTCTTAAGGTCGGCAGCTTGCATAATAAGCAGCTCAGCGGCTTCTATTTTGGTTGCCATATCGGCAATTTTAAATGCAATTGCCTGGAAATCGGAAATTGGTTTATTGAACTGGTGCCTTTCTTTTGAATATTTAATGCTGGCTTCCATAGCGCCTTTGGCAATACCTAATCCTAGTGAAGCGATTGATATACGTCCGCCATCAAGCACTTTTAATGCTTGTACAAAACCATCGCCTTCTTTACCAAGCATTTGGCTTTTATGTACACGGCAATCGGTAAAAATAAGTTCCGCTGTTTCCGATGCGCGCATTCCAAGTTTGTTTTCTTTTTTGCCACCTCTCATGCCCGGTGTGCCCTTTTCAACTATAAAAGCTGTCATGCCGTGTGAATCTCCTTTCTCGCCTGTGCGCGCCATTACAACAGCCACATCGCCTGATATAGCGTGAGTTATAAAGTTCTTGGCTCCGTTAAGTATATAGTAATCGCCGTCTTTTTTAGCTACCGTCGACATATTACCTGCATCAGAACCTGTCCCTACTTCAGTAAGCCCCCATGCTCCAATCCATTCAGCCGATGCCAGTTTAGGCAAATATTTTTTCTTCTGCTCTTCATTACCGAATTGCAGAATGTGTCCTGTGCAAAGTGAATTGTGCGCAGCCAGTGAAAGGCCTATTGAACCACATACCTTAGATACTTCAACAATAGTTGTTACATATTCAAAATAACCAAAACCTGAACCACCATATTCTGTTGGAACAAGCACACCCATAAAACCAAGCTCGCCAAGTTTCTTAAATACTTCTACCGGAAACTTCTGGCTCTCGTCCCATTCCATCATTTGCGGACGAATATGCTCCTTGCAAAACTTGCGTAAGGTATCGGCAATCATCAGTTGCGTTTCGGTAGTTGCGAAATCTATGCCGGGAGATATAGCTGTTTCGACTGTGCTCATTGGTTCTTGTTTTTTGCAAATTTAGTATTTTACCTCTACCTTCCTATTACTAAATAGTGAACCAGCTTATTATACTTCTCTTCGTCAATTCCTTCTACTTTCAGTAAGTCGCTAAGCTTTGAAAACGAGCCGTTTTCTTTGCGATAATCATAAATGGCTTTTGCCAGTTTTTTATGAATATATGGGTGACGGGTCATATCTTTTTCAGTGGCCCTATTTATATCTATCTTCTCTACTTTGCCTGAATCTACTATAACCCTGCCAGCAATAGCGTTGTAGCAATCCTCACTCATTCCGTATACTTCCTTCAATTGTTCTTTCCTATAATAACCGCCTAATGCATCTCTGAAATGCACTATGGTTAAAGCCAGTTTGGGAGTAATACCGGGCAATGCCATTAAATCTGTTGTATCAGCTGAATTAAGTTCAATTGTAGGGTGCGTAAGGGTGTCGGTTGAAACAGGCATCGCTTCTTTCTTTACCGTGTCATTCGCCCTGGTTTTAATTTTTGCCATATCTGCTTTAAACGAAGAGAAATCGACATTAGCCGGCGATGGAGGAAGATAGTCGGAGATAAGCAGGTATATCATCATGCCCATAATGAGCACGAGCAAAACAATTATACCGTTACGCTGCCTTTTATTAAAATCGAAGTAGTCTTTCCACACAACTTAGTGATTCAGAAGGTGAAAATAAGAAAGTCCCTTTAAATAATATAGGCATACTATTTTCAGCCTATTTTAAATACCAAGCCATAGAAAGCTTTAAACTGAATGAGCGGTAAATATAAGGATTGCCTTGCCCATCAACAAAGGAATCCGGGCTCCCAAAACCACCCTTTACGCTTATTTCTTTTTCTCTCTGCCTTTTATTTATATACCTGAATGCCATTTTTGCCGCTGGCTCTATCCAAACTGGGTTATAATGAATGTAAACCACTGTATTTGGCTGAATCGTATAAAATGCAACAGTATTCCCGAATGGAAATATTCCATTTACTTCTATTCCAAACCCAACCATAAATCCCAACCTTTTAGCAGATTTACCGGTTGCAATGGTTCCATAATTATATTCGGCTAGCAGAGGTAATGAAAACGTAATTCCTTCAAGGGCAGAACCATCAGAAGAAAAAAGTATATCTCCACTACCTCCTGCACCATTAAGCCCCGAACCTATTGTAGGCGTAATTGATGCTGAAACTGATGTATTTTCTGAAAACTCATTTATATTGTACCTTATCAAAACTCCGAAATTTATTATTTCATATGCAGTTAGCCATGTGCCGCCAACACCTGTTCCCGTTATACTATTACCTGCACCTATATAAGTAGGATATGCTATAGCCTGTGAGCTTAAATAGTTTGATAGAATACTGAATTCATAGGCAACAAAGAATTTCTTATTGCTTTTGATTGTGTCAGCAGAAATACTTTGTCCTATGCAATAAGATGAAAGAAATAATGCAAATACAATGAGTAGCCGTTTCATTCGATTTGGGTTTCCCTATATAAATGTAACGGTTTTATTTTTATAAAATAAAAAAGCCCCTGACTGTAACGCCAGAGGCTTTTTTAAAAGATTATCAATTACCTTATGGTAATATAATATTGTAGTTGTTGCCATTAATGGTAGCAGTAGCAGTATGGCTGCAATGTCCTACACCACTTGTAAAGGTAAGGTAGAGAGGATATGTTTTACCTGTGCGGGTGAGTTCAATTTGTCCTGACTCAATGCAATCGCAATATTTACCACCTAACCACCAGCCTCCACCATTCAGCCAATATGCTGTCCAGTAAAGAGGAGAAGTAATACTAAGCGTATATGCTACACCACTCTTGCTTGTTCC
>JABDGY010000028.1 GCA_013285805.1 Bacteroidota bacterium
GTGTGGGGAAACCGATGGATTTCTGATGTTGTTTATGTAATGTTCAAGCCACTGGAATGGGCATTTCTGCTGGTATTATATGTTTTCGACGAAAAACCTGAGAACAGAATTGCGAGGCAATATATTACCGCAGTAGATAAACATAAAGTAATAACCAAATCAAATAAACATTGATATGATGACTTCTCACCGCATTTACAACTGCACGAGCATTCTACTGGTAAACCTTATGCCTGCATTTTGTTTGGCAAGGCATGAATGGGTTATTTATATGTTGTTGCAACCCATTGCAATTATACTTTCTATTGCTTTATATAAAAACACAGGAGAGGCTATATGTCTTCTTAAAAAAGCCAACAAAGTTGTAATACTTATATACTGTAGCATACACCTGGTATTAATGGTTTTGTATGTAATCTTTCCTGGTTTGATAAACGGCATAATACAAGTAAGATAAAGAACAGGATTTATATGGAGTCTTTAATATGTTTTTCAAGTGTAGGATTTAAGTTAATTTGCATAATTTTATATCTAATTCACTTATTAGGTAATTAGCTTTTATAAACCTACATGGATATCAATCAGCGAACTTATTCTTCGGCTAAAATCGTTAATCTTTATGCGTCTGAGCCTGATTTACAAAAGCCTGAGGCTACTATATTGAAAATTCTGGAGAATGACTTATATAATAAGCGGATGCTTGATATTGGAGTAGGAGCGGGCAGAACAACCGCTCATTTTGTAAATAGAGTAAAGGAATATGTAGGGGTAGACTATTCAGAAGGTATGATAAAGGTATGTCTTGAGCGTTTTAAGGATACAAAAAATGCACGGTTTGAGGTGATGGATATGACCAAAGGCCTTAAAGACTTACCGGATAATTCTTTTGATTTTGTTCTTATAAGTTTCAATAGCATTGACCACCTTACTTTTGATGAAAGAACCGATGTGTTGAAGCAGGTAAGAAGGATTCTTACAAAGGATAATCCCTTTTGCTTTTCCACGCACAATATTAATTTCATTAAGTACCCTCCTGCATTTAAGTTTAAGGATTTATTTTCACCCTATTCTTTTGTCAAAACAACCTACTTGAACGCATTGTCGTTAAAGAATAGGCGCAAATTGCGGGCAGAAAACAGCACTAATATAGTCGTCAACGACGGAGCCCATACGTTTGGTTTAAACCTTATGTATGTCGACCTGGTTGAACAGGTTAAAAACCTTGAAAAAGCAGGATTTAAAGACATTCGCGTTTTTAGCGAAACCGGCCCTGAAATAACAAGTCAGGAAGCACTAATTAATAGCAGGGATATGTCGGTATATTACCTGTGCAACTAAAAGGTATAGCTGATTCTATACTTTTCTGAAGTACCATGCCAGCCAGGCGCCGCAAAGCCCCCATTCCATAAAGGTGTCGATAATTTCACCTTTAATAAAATGCCAGGGGAACTGCATCCAGATTAATTCAAGCATGTAGGAGTTAAGTGCCACAACAAAGCCTACAATCATAACTATCCACCAACGCATAAAAAAGGTCTTGAGCCTGTCTTTAGCCAGTGTAAGAATTATAACAACACACATAACCGCTAACAGGTCAATTATAATGCCTATAACAGGTTGCATGGGACTCATAACCATTCCTTTGTCATATATTATCATAGCAAAGGGTTTACCTGCGTTCGCTTTTTGAAACTCCATCATTGCATCGCGGTATTTTGAATCGAAAAGCCCGGTACCCCTGTTATCAACAGTTGGCATCATATAAGCACCGGGTTCAATGCCTGATTTCGTAATGGCATTCATAATTGTATCCTGCTTAGGGCTGTAATGAAATGAGTGGGTATGAACGGGCAGGAATTCCCACGAGAGGAATGACCATACAAAAACGATGAGAGCGCCTACAATTGATGCTATGAAGAATTTTTTCATGATAGGGGAGATTAATATGTTTATGCTAATGTAGAATAATTATGCTGTAAGATACTTTTCCCATCTTTGTACTTATTAACACAGTTATTATGAAAATATCTATTGTCGGGTGTGGAAATATGGGGCTTGCCTATGCGCGTTCGTTCCTAAAGTATAACCTGGTTACTAAAGAGAACCTGTTGCTTGTAGAGAAAAATGAAGCCCGCAAAGAGGCTTTGGAGAAACTTGCTATTGGCAATGTGGTTTCCAATTTCGATGCCACCATTGGAGGTTATGATATAATTATTCTTGCCGTTAAGCCCCAGGATTTTTCAGCCATATGCGAAGGATTAAAGAATGCACTCACTCCTAAGAATACGATACTGTCTATAATGGCGGGTATTCCTATAAAGCAATTGGAACAAAAGCTTGCGCATAAGTCAATTGTACGTGCAATGCCTAACTCACCTGCACAATTGGGTATGGGTATGACTGCCTTTGCCTGTGCTAAGGAAATGAGCATGGAGCAATTAAGAAAAGTGGAAAACCTGTTAAGTAGTACCGGTCGCACTGTTTATTTAGAGGATGAACGCCTGCTCGATGCTGTTACTGCACTCAGTGGTAGTGGCCCGGCGTATTTCTTCTATATAGTAAAGTATATGATAGAAGCGGGTATTAAAATGGGAATGGAGCCATCGGTAGCTTCGTTATTGGTTAAACAAACCATGATTGGTTCTTTTGAACTTATAAACAGCGCTTCGCAAAACCTTGATGAGCTTATTGCTGCCGTTAAATCAAAGGGTGGCACAACAGAGGCTGCGTTGAACCAATTTACAGAGGGCAGGTTAGGAGATACCCTTATAAAAGGAATATTGGCAGCTGAGAAGAGGGCAACGGAACTTTCGAACTCTTAAAGCTTTATAAACCGTTGATTACTGTAGAATGTATTATTCTTGTACACGCTTATTAGGTATGTGCCCTGTGCCAAATCATTCACCGGTAAAGTAGTATTAGCATCTTTTACTACATAACTTTTTACCTGTTTACCTTCCATATTATATATGTAAAGCGAATATTCACCTCCCGTAAAATTGCCAAGCCCTACATTTATTTCATCTGATGCAGGATTAGGAAATACTTTTACTGAAGATGATGTTGAGGTAATATTATTTACCCCTTCCGCTAAATCTGAAAGGTCGCGTTTGAATATTCCCCGTCCATGAGTGAATGCATATAGATACCTGTCGCTGGGCGAGACTTCAAGGTCAAAAACCATAGTGGCATCAGGAAAGCCCACATCATAACTGTTCCATGTAGTGCCCTTGTCCTGGGAAACAAAAACCCCGTAATCGCAGCCAGCGTATATAACATTAGGATATATAGGGTCAACCACTATACATTCAAAAGGCATATCGGGAAGGGTAGTGCTTATATCAGTCCAGGTTTTGCCTGCATTGCTTGATTTAAATACGTGCCCCGTTCCGAAACCTGAAAATACAATATATACTTCCTGGCTGTTGTGTGGGTTAACTGCTATACGGCGCGGGTAGCGATTGGGTAAACCGGCTGAAATATCGGTTAAAGTCGCACCCTGGTTAGCGCTAAAGAATACTTTCATCGGGTTGGTTGTATCGGGCGCTGTGGCAAAATAAATAGAGTCGGTGTTTGTAAATGATGCCCCGATAGTCATTATATATGCATCATTATAAACAGGATTACTGCCCATAAAATTAAAGGTTACGCCGCCATCGGTAGAAAGCTGTAAGCCCTGGCTGCCCGCGTATATATAATTCGTATTTGAATAGCAAAGGATATAAGGAGCCAGGAAAGCAGCGCCATTTGGGGTAATTGCGTTATCGGTGCCTGTAATTATCTGGTTATAGAAAGTATTACCCTGGTCGGTTGACTGGTATACATTCAGGTATTGGTAGGCTCCGTATTCCACATAATCATTGGTATGGTCAATGGCAGTATAACAGCCGTCGCCACCTATAACGGGATACCATGTTTGGGCGCCAAAGTATTTAACCACGTAATTGTCCTGAAACCCGCTCAGCAAAACGGTTGTGTCGGTGGCAGAAACGGCCCCGATATACGACTGGGTAGTATTATAGCCTCCAACACACATATAATAACTTGCTCCAAAATCGTTTGAACGTATTAGGCCACCGTCGGTTATAATATAAACCTTATTAGAGTCTTTAGGATTTAGCAGAATATTGTGTACATCGGAATGGAAGACGGATGATGTATCGGTCAGGTTCTGGAATGAAAGGCCTCCGTCGTTTGACAATGACAGGTCTACACCACCTACAAGTATATTTTTATAATTGCCGGGCTGAACAGCTATGCCTTTGGCATACCAGCCCTGGTAAGACACTAGGTCAACCGAAGTGCGCAGTGTCCAGGTTTGCCCTTTATCGGTTGACATATAAAAACCTATGGAGTTATATACATCAGCTATGTGAGCGAACATGGTATCGTTATTGTTTTTATACGCAGTAAACTCAACACGTCCTTTGTATGAATTAGATGCGGGTAGTCCACTTGTTATCTGTGTCCATGTGCCGCCGCTGTTTGCCGTACGGTAAACGCCATGCACTGTGCTTCCGTAGTTACCCACACCGCACAACAAAATATTAGTGTCGACATCATGCATTTGTAAAGTCATACACATGGCAAGGGCAAGAACCTTTGTCCAGGTGGTACCTGCATCAGTTGATTTGTATACCCCATCGGTTGTACCGGCATAAACAACATTGGTGTTTAGCGGATTAATAACAATGTCCCAGATGCCTTTGTTTTGCTGGTAGGTCCAGTTAATAGATTGGGTCCATGTTTTACCACCGTCAACCGATTTAAACAACCCCATACCATAAGAGCCGCGTGTCGGCCTTATGGCTTCAATGCCCTGTGAATAGCTGCTGTCGCAATATACTTCCCCTGTGCCCACATACATTTCCTGGTTGTTTTTCGGATTAATAGTAATACTGCTAACGCCTAAAACAGGGAATCCCAGTGGAACATAGGTCCATGCATTGGTGCCTATACCACCGGTGGTAGATTTCCACAAGCCACCACCTGCAGCGCCCAGCCATATAGTGGCTGTATCGGTTGGGTCGAATGCTATGGCAATGGTGCGCCCTCCCATATTAGTGGGGCCAAGGCTTATCCATGAAGTACTGCTTTCAGTGCGGTGGCTATTCTTGTTATTATCGCTATACCATTTCATGGCCTTTACATACGCATCGGCCGGTATATTTTTATTGGGAAATGATGCAGCCATATTCAGAAATTGCAATGCCCCTAGTGCTACGGAACGGTCTTCTTTTTCTTTGGGAAGTTTAGCCGTTAATTTTTGTTTTTGCGGAATATGATAGGTTGCTATAACTATTGAAATGCTGATAGCTGCAATAGCTAATAAAATAAAAGGAATATTCTTTTTCATGGAGGCTCAGATTAGGAATAACGAATATATGTAATTAGTTCTTCATTTTCAAATTGATAGAGGAGTTTAACAAGCCAAGCACCACAAGCCTTATGACTATAACCATTTAGGTGCGAATAGGTTTTTTGGGGTGCAACCCAGCTTTAGCTAAGAAAGTATAAATCAGATGAGTAGAAATTCTTTCTACTTTTATAGCAATTTAATGGCCCTGTAGTACAATGGATAGTATGGAAGCCTCCGAAGCTTCAGATCCCGGTTCGACTCCAGGCGGGGCTACATTAAAGCCCATGAATAGAAATGATATGGGCTTTTTGATATCATTATAGTAATTATTTAATGTAAAGGATATTACTTATCTTTATAATATAATTTGAAATATTAAGTTACTTATTCAGAAGTAAAGATTAAACCACCATGAAGAAATTATCTTTTTTATTATTGATTTTATTTTGTTTGGGAATAGTTAACATTAATGCCCAATATAAAGTCCTTTATAATTTTAATGATACAATTGGTGGATGGGCTCCTTACGATCCTCCAACTCTTTACGGAGGGATATTATATGGGGTGACCGAAAGTGGTGCGAAATTGGATAATGCAGGAGTTATCTTTTCAATGGATACAAATGGTGGTGGATATAAGGTGATGGAGCAATTTAATGATTCTATCAATGGTGAAGCTTCCTGGGGGGGGTTAGCTCTTTTAGGAAATGTAATGTTTGGGACAATGGGACTTGCCGATAGTGGCTATGGCTGTATTTTTTCCATACATACTGATGGAAGTAATTATAAGGTAATACACTACTTTGCGTTAAGCGGTACTGAGGGTGAATATCCTTTGGGCTCATTAACAGTTTCTGGAAATAAGTTATATGGTACGACAGCTGGTGATGACGGGAATGGCAATATTTTTTCAATGGATACAAATGGAAGTGTATATAAAGACTTGCTCGATTTTAATGGATTAAACGGCTGGGAGGATTTGGGGAATTTAACATTAGTTGGAGGAGTATTATATGGCTCAACTACCGAAGGTGGGGCATCATTTGGTAGCGGCGGCGGATATGGTTATGGCTGTATATTCTCAATAGATACAGATGGTAGTAAGTATAAAGACCTTTTTGATTTTAATGAATATGACGCATCTCCAGGTAATGTAATCTATTCAGGTGGTTTGTTGTTTGGCGCTACAACGATAGGAGGGAAAGATAGTGTCGGTTTTATTTTCTCAATTGATACTAATGGCTCTGGGTTTAGAGAACTGTTTGATTTTAATGACACAAATGGTAAATATGGGGGGACATTATTAATTTCAGGCAATCATTTATATGGTACTTCAGGAGGAGGGAAATACAATGAAGGCGTAATTTTTTCTATTGATACAAATGGGAGCAGTTACAAGAAGTTATTCGATTTCAATAATTTGGATGGTGAAGGAGCCACAGGTTTAATATTTTCTGGAAAAACCTTATATGGCACCGCAAGAGGAGGAGGAATATATAGAAGTGGTGTTATTTTTAGCATAGACACTTTGGGGTGTACGAATACTTATGACCAGACAATATGTATAGTTACTACTGACACTACTATTAATAGGAACATAATAATATGGGGAAGAAATGATTCTCCTCCGGATGGTTATTATAATATTTATGACTCCACCGTATCAGGATGGAATATATTAGCGACCGTATTTGATACTGCATTGAGCGAATATATTGATACAGCGTCAAGACCTTCTACTCAATCTTATAGTTATCGCATCTCTACGGTAGATTCGTGTGGAGAGTCAGCCTTGAGTCCTATGAATAGCACAATTTATTTGCAAGTGCTTCAAGAATTCTCAGGTAGGGACAGCCTCTACTGGACACCTTATATTGGCTTCGTTACACCTTATTACCTGATATACAGAGGTCTTTCATTAAAAACACTAAAATTGATTGATTCAGTTTCAGGAAGCGTAGAGACCTTTGTTGATACTTTACCTCCTGCTGGTTCAATTTACCTGGTTGAAGCAATTAATCCATTTGGAGGTTGCACACCTACTCATAAACATATCACTCATGGCTCTAGTACTAGCACCTTTGCTTCACTCTCAAATGGTGGAATACCTAAAAAGGTTACTGGTATCGAAAATATTGTGTATCCTAAAAATACTGTAATAATAAGCCCCAATCCAAATAATGGATGGTTTACGTTACAAACTACTAATATTAAGAGTAAATCAAGAATTGACGTTTATAACATGTTTGGTGAAAAAATATATACCCAAGAGCTTAATAAAGCAAATACCGAGGTAGATATTGGTAACAATTCTTCCGGAATTTACCTTTACAGAGTGATTACTGAAGGCGGTGATTTAATTTCTGAAGGGAAATTTATAAAGGAGTAATTATTCCTCATCCATTGCCTCATGTAAAGCCACATGAAGCTCGTTGTTTTTTACAAAGTTGCACCAGTGGCACTCTTCCTTGCCGCAACCCTTACTGAATTCGTGGTTATGTATCTTCTGCCAGGTATCGGTTATCTGGTTGGTTACAATCTCAATATCCTGTTGTGAAATCAAAAGCTTCTCTTTCTTGTATTCATCCTTAACGGGCTCTATAAAATCAAACTCCGAGGTTTCTGCTACCCAATCATAACGTTTCTGGTTATCGAGCAATATTTTATAGAACACGGCCTGCCGCCAGTAATCGCCTCCCAGAGTGTCGACTTCATTAGGTGGGTTCAGTTTCTTCTTGGCATTATCGTAACGGCCCGTCTTGTAATCTACAACATTTACTTTCTTATTATCAAATTCAAGCTTATCAAGTTTTCCGTTTAGCGGCACTCCCTCGACTTCTACATTGCGTATATTCAACTCAACGCTTACAATCCTGTTCCACTTGTTTATGTAGAAATCGTAGTAAGCAGGCAATATTTTCTCTCCATACTCTATCCTGCGCTTAAACTGTTCCAGTGTAAACGATTCCCTGTTGCGGTTCATATACCTTTCAAAATCGTTAAGCATAGTATTTTTTGAAGGGAACACATTTCCATTCTCTTTCATCTTCTCAAACAAAGCCTGCAATGTTAAGTGTATGGCGCTACCAAATGCCATCGATTCGCTTTTGGCTGCAGGTACACGTATCAGGTTCTGGTAATAGAAGCGTATAGGGCAGTCGAGATAATTATTCAGGTGGGTAACACTAAGCGAGTAGTTTTCAAGAAGCTTATTTATATATTCACTGTCAATCAATTCAATTTCAGGCTGAGCCTTGGCCGTGTAATTAAGTACAAGGTAATCTGTCAGCACATTTTCAGTGGCTTGCTCCTTTACCTGTTCAATAGTGCCACCTTCAGCCAATTCGCCTATAAATGATGAACGCTCCAGTACTTTTCCTTTTTCATCTTTAACCGGGTACGATATATATAGGTGGGTTTTTGAGCGTGTTAGTGCCACGTAAAACAAGCGTCGCGATTCTTCCAGGTCATCAACCTCGTAATGGCCCGATGAAAGGTTGTCGGGCAGTCTAAACGTACGCGCCCCTGATGCATTTTTATCGTCCCATATATTGCGTGTGCAGCCAATTAAGAATACGTATTCAAATTCTGTTCCTTTAGCGCCATGTGCTGTCATAAGGTTAACCCCATTCTCGACAGCCGTTATCTTTTGCAGCCCTATCCGTATGGAATATTTCTTCATGGTGTTAATCATGTCGAGCAGGCGTTGCAGCGTAACGTTAGGGTCTTTGCGTGTTTCAGCCTTTACGAAATTGAAAAGCGCGGTAAGCACCTCCATAAACCACGATTTCTCAGCCGAGTTAACTATATAGTTCAATATCCCTGCTTCACGGATTACTTCTTCAAATAGCTCCTGCAGCGTCAGGTTATTTTTCTTGGCTATAAGGTACTCCAACACTTTGCTTACCCTTTTCAGTTCATTTACTTCGGCCGCGCTGAATAAGTCAGCTACTCCATTATTCTGCTCGCTTATGGCCCTGCGTATAGAGAAAGTTTCTGTTCGACTGCTATACCTTTTCTGGGCCACCTGAAGGCTAATGCGTGCAATATCGAGTGGGGGAATATCAAAGAAATCGAAGTGCAGTATTTCAAAAAGCAATTCATCACCTGCGTATGAAGTGTCATTTTCCGAGGCAATGTATTGCAATAAAGTCAGTATTTTATTTACGAAAGGCAATTCAAGCAGGTCAACGCTGCGTTTCATGTTTATGCCAATCTTTTTCTTTTCAAGATAAGTGGCAATATCCTCTACCTGTCTGTGGTTTCTATATATTACAGCTATTTCCGATGCTGCCACCCCTTGCTGAATCAGCGTGTTTATCTTGTCTGCCACACATACAGCCTCGTGGCTGTTGTTAGGGTATTCAATAATAATTGGCTTTACACTCACGTTCTGCAAAGCAGGATTCGATGCAACAAGGCTTTTATCGAGGCTGGTATCTGTATTGACTATCCTTTCCTTATTATGCTCAATAAGTTTTTTAGCAATATCTAATATGGCTTGTGTTGAACGGTAATTTTCTGTCAGCACTACTTTCTTTATACTATTCTCATAGCGTGCAGCAAAGTGGCGCACATTCTCCACGTTCGCATCCTGGAAGGAGAATATAGACTGGTCGTCGTCGCCCACTACAAATACGTTGGGCGTATCCCAATAATCAATAAGGTATTTCAGCAGCTGGTTTTGTGAACCGCTGGTGTCCTGGAACTCATCAACAAGGAAGAAAAGAAAACGCTCCTGGTAAGTAAGCAACATGTTTTCTTTCTCTTTAAAGGCAGCCAGCACCCACAATATCATATCATCGAAGGTATAGCGGCCCATTTCGTTCATGGCATGCAAGTACTTGGGATATAAGTTTACCGCTGCACGCAGCTTTTCCATATCATCAGTCTCTTCCTTAATCTTTGTCGGATTCGGATCACCTGCATTAAAGCTTTTATATTTCCGCTTATAGTAGAAACCATCTTTAGCAGGTAGTTCATTTATATAGGCATCAATTCGTTCATTCAGAAATTGAACACTCCATGCTTCTTTCTTCATAAGCGAGTAAAGCCCCCTTAACCTAGATATTTCATAAGATATATCGCCTTTAAATTTTTTTAACGGGCTTTCCTTTGGCAATGAATCCATCAACCTCTGGAAAAGTTCTACTTCTTCCAATTCCGATATAGCTTCAAGGCTCTGCCTGCCGAAATAAGAAAGATTATCCTGTATTACTTCATTACAAAACGAATGGAACGTATGAATATTAACCCTGTATGCCGTAGGGCCTATGAGGGAGAATAACCTGTTACGCATTTCAACCCTCCCGGTATCAGTATAGGTAAGGCAAAGAATGCTGTGAGCAGGTGTATCGGTTTCCTGAAGTATTTTGCCAATACGTGTGGCTAATATTTGCGTTTTACCCGTTCCCGGCCCTGCAATTACAAGCACCGGCCCTTCAATAGCGTCTACTGCTTCACGCTGTGCGGTGTTAAGCTTTTCAAAGGCTTTGTTGAAAGCAATATCGTTGGCACTATCTTGTTTCTTTTCAGTCATTTGTAAAGTATCCATCTTAATACCTGATACTTAATTCTTAGTACTAAGTTATTGTCTTAACTCAAAGTTCTCGCCCAGGTATAATTTACGTGCCTCAGGGTCCTCAGCCAACTGTGATGCTGTGCCCGCTTTTAAAATACGTCCTTCATAGAGCAGGTATGCACGGTCTGTTATCGAGAGTGTTTCATGCACATTGTGGTCGGTAATAAGTATGCCAATATTTTTCTTTTTCAGTGCCGATACAATTTTCTGGATGTCTTCTACTGCTATAGGGTCAATACCGGCAAAAGGCTCATCTAGCAATATAAATAAAGGCTCAACGGCAAGGCATCGGGCTATCTCAGTTCTTCTGCGCTCACCACCTGACAGCACATCGCCTCGCGCATCTCGTATATGTTGCAGGCCAAATTCATCAAGCAGGGTTTCAAGCTTCACCGCTTGTTTTTCTTTTGAGAAGCCTGTCATTTCTAGTACAAGTTTCAAATTATCTTCCACGCTCAATTTTCGGAACACCGAAGCCTCCTGCGGTAAATAAGTAATACCACGCTTAGCCCGCTTATACATGGCCTCGTTTGTAATTGCTGTATCTTCAAGGAATATGTCACCTGCATTTGGTTTTACTAAACCTACAATCATGTAGAAGGTTGTTGTTTTACCTGCACCGTTAGGGCCAAGTAAGCCCACAATCTCGCCCTGGTTAACTTCTACCGAAACGTGGTTAACAACAGTACGTCTTTTATATTTTTTAACTAATTCCTGTGTGCGTAAAATCATAGGTTAGATATTAATTACCGGTACCATTATTCAGCTTTTCCGTCAGCCAGGTTTATTAGATAGTTGCCATAACCGCTTTTCATTAAAGGTTCTCCTAGTTTTCTTAATTGCTCCCTGTTTATAAAGTTCATGCGGTAAGCCACTTCTTCGATACAACCAATATGTTGACCCTGCCTCTCTTCAATAACCTGCACAAATTGAGAAGCCTGCATCAGCGATGCAAACGTACCTGTGTCGAGCCATGCTGTTCCGCGTTCCAGTATACTTACTTTCAGTTTACCTAGTTTTAAGTATTCCTTATTAACGTCGGTTATTTCATATTCGCCACGGGCACTGGGCTTAAGATTTTTAGCTATTTCAATTACACTGTTATCGTAAAAATAGAGGCCTGGTACAGCATAATGAGAGCGGGGTTCTTTTGGTTTTTCTTCTATCGAAACTGCCTTAAGGTCTTTGTCGAACTCCACTACACCATATCGCTCAGGATCGGATACATGGTACGCATAAATAATGCCGCCATCAGGGTTTTGGTTGCCTTGTAAAAGTCTTCCGAGGCCCACACCATAAAATATATTATCGCCCAGTACCAGTGCTACTTTATCTTTACCTATAAACTTTTCACCTATTACAAACGCCTGGGCAAGGCCGTTAGGCACTTCCTGCACTGCATATTCGAACTTACAACCCAGCGATTTTCCGTCGCCAAGCAGGCGCTGGAAACTGGGGGTATCCTGTGGAGTAGATATGATAAGTATCTCGTTAATGCCCGTCATCATAAGCACCGATAAAGGGTAATAAATCATAGGTTTATTATAGATAGGCATTAACTGCTTGCTGGTAGCAAGTGTAAGCGGGTGCAAGCGAGTTCCGGAACCTCCTGCGAGTATTATTCCCTTCATAAAGTCGGTATGTATGTTTAGTAACGCTAAAGATACAAACTTATTTTTTAGATAGACCTTAGGGAAAAAGCGTTCATAATAAGATTAAGAATAACCATATCTTTGCTACCCTTAATTTATATATATGAAATTTGCTACAAAGGCCATACATGCAGGACAAGAACCTGACCCTACCACAGGGGCAATAATGACACCTATTTACCAGACTTCAACCTATGTACAGTCTGCACCCGGCAAGCATAAAGGATATGAGTATTCGAGAACCCATAACCCTACCCGCAGGGCGCTGGAACAGAACCTTGCCGCACTCGAAAATGGCAAACATGGCCTGTGTTTCAGCAGTGGTATGGCTGCGGAAGATGCAATTGTAAAGCTGTTAAACCCAGGTGACGAGGTTATCTCTACTAACGATTTATATGGTGGCTCTTACAGGCTGTTTACCAAGATATATGCCAACTATGGTATAAAGTTTCATTTTATACCCATGGCAAAGGCCGAGGATGTGGCCAAACTTGTTAATGCCAAAACAAAGCTGATTTGGGTTGAAACGCCTACTAACCCTATGCTGAATATTATAGATATTAAAGCTATTGCTGATATTGCCAAAAAGCATAACATACTGTTGGGTGTCGACAATACATTTGCTTCGCCTTACCTGCAAAACCCGTTAAACCTAGGGGCTGATATGGTAGTGCATTCGGTTACCAAGTATTTAGGTGGGCATTCTGATGTGGTTATGGGAGCCATTATCTGCAACGATGATAAACTGGCTGAAAGACTTTCGTTTATTCAGAATAGTTGCGGTGGTATTCCTTCACCCCATGATTGCTTTTTGGTGTTGCGTGGCACCAAAACCCTGCACCTGCGTATGGAAAGGCATTGCCAGAATGGCGAGAAGGTGGCGCATTACCTGGCTTCTCACCCTAAAGTGGGCAGGATTTACTGGCCTGGTTTTCCTACACACCCTAACCATGAAGTGGCTAAAAGCCAGATGAGAGGCTTTGGCGGTATGATGTCGTTTACATTGAAAGAAGATAAACTAGAGGCAGCGTATAAAGTATTATCGAAATTTAAAATTTTCTCCTTGGCGGAATCATTAGGTGGTGTGGAATCACTTTGCGGACACCCGGCAAGTATGACACATGCATCTATACCTAAAGAAGAACGCGAAAAGACAGGAGTGGTTGATTCATTAATACGTTTGAGTGTTGGAGTAGAGGATGCAGATGATTTAATTGATGATTTGAAGCAAGCATTAGAATAGAAACAGAAAGAGAGCGGAGAAAGAGAATAAATTTTAAAGCTATTAGTATGTTGGACTTGATCGGAAAAAAGGCATTAGTTTGTGGAAGCACACAAGGTATTGGAAGAGCTTCTGCTATGCAAATGGCTAAACAAGGTGCAAGTATTACCCTTGTGGCAAGGAATGAAGATGCCTTGAAACAAACCTTGCAGGAGTTGCCCAAGAATGCGAATCAAAAGCACGATTATATAGTTGCGGATTTTGATAAACCTGAGGATTTAAAGAAGAGTGTAGAGAAGTATTTAGCCGGAGGAAATGAATTCCATATACTTGTTAATAATACTGGTGGCCCCGCCGGTGGCCCTATAACAGAGGCGAAGCCTGAGGAGTTTTTGAATACTTTTCAGAGGCATTTGGTATGCAATCACATTCTAACCCAATTACTGATACCCGGTATGAAGAAAAGTAATTACGGACGTATTATTAATATAATTTCTACTTCGGTAAAAGAACCAATAAAAGGATTGGGGGTTTCAAATACTATACGTGCTGCAGTGGCTAACTGGTCAAAAACCATGTCGTTTGAATTGGCACCATTTGGTATTACGGTAAACAACGTATTGCCGGGAGCTACTGAAACGGCACGTATTGCGACGATAAGTGAAAATACAGCTAAGAAAACGGGTAAGACCGTTGAGCAGGTGAAGGCCGATATGCTTAGTAAGATACCTGCGGGCCGTTTTGCTCAACCGGAAGAGATTGCATATGCAGTTACTTTCCTGGCATCACCTGAAGCAGCCTATATAACTGGTACCAATATGCCTGTGGATGGTGGCAGGATGGGATGCCTATAATTAATTAAGAATAGAGAAGCATAAACCTGAAACGCTTTAACTAATACAAAAACAAAATAGAATAATGAAAAAAGCAGAGATTCAAACAGAGAAAGGTACCATGAAAGTAGAATTCTACGAGCAGGATGCCCCCGGAACCGTTGCTAACTTTATAAAACTGGCCTCATCAGGTTTTTACGATGGCCTTAAGTTTCATAGGGTAATACCTGACTTTGTAATACAAGGCGGTTGTCCTAACGGCACAGGTACCGGCGGTCCAGGATACCAAATTCGCTGCGAGACGACAGGTAATAACCAATATCATGATAGGGGTGTTCTCAGCATGGCACATGCAGGCCCTAATACAGGTGGCTCACAGTTTTTCATCTGTCACAGCCGCACCAACACAAAGCACTTGGATAGGAAACATACTTGTTTCGGTAAGGTTGTAGAAGGCCTTGAAGTAATTGATCAGATAAGGGCTGGAGACGTTATTACCAAGATAGTTATTACGGAGTAAATCTTGCCGTTAAATAGACTACACCAATATTATGTATCGTCGGAGGCAAGATAGGGTGGTGTAAGTAATTAGAAATAAGATGAATAAGAAAAATTATCCACTTGCAGTTTTAAAGGAGATGACCGCTGAAATAGAGCCCGTTATAAGGTCTAAACAGGCGATTGCGCATAGAGTAAAAAATGACGACGTTTTATATCACATTGTAGATAATGAACTCGGGTCGGGCTTCTACTTCAATATTACTAAACATACAGTAAATCAATCAAGGATACAATACTTTATAGAGTATAGGCCTTGCTCTGCACTTGACCTGGTTTCAATGAAGGAGTGGGTAGACCTTAAAGGGCTATTGGAGAAGTTCAACACTTGGACGGAAATTGTTAGGGGTTATGATAATGTAAGCTCAATATATGAGGACCCAATAATAAAATCGTATAGGGTCGAATACGAGGAGATGTTTAAAATCGTTGATGAAGATGCTGATATAGCTCCATTTAATTTAGAGCAGCAGAAATATTTAGATGGTTATTTAAGCAAGGCAATAGAAGAAATTAAACTAGCGACTGAAGGTAAAAGTGGAGGGGAAAAGGAAGAACTGAAGATCATAGAGAATGACTTAGTTCAACTTAAAAATGAGCTTACCAAGGAAACAAAAGGGAGATTTATTCAAAAATTATCAAAAATATTGGCTCAGGCACGCAAAGTTAGTTTTGAGCTCGCAACAAAAATTACTGTAGAGCTAATTGCTGAAATTACCGTTAGGGCATTGTTCGGGTCGAAATAATCAGATTTTCTACCTCTGCACGTACTGTTTCTCATAATATTTCTGGTAATCACCTGAAGTTACATTGTTAAGCCATGCTTCATTAGCAAGGTACCAGTCAACAGTCTTTTCCAATCCCTCTTCAAATTGCAATGAAGGAATCCAGCCCAGTTCTTTTTGCAGCTTAGTTGAATCTATGGCGTAGCGTAAATCGTGGCCGGCACGGTCTTTTACAAAGGTTATCAGTTTTTCCGAAGTGCCTGCTGGGCGGCCCAGTTTCTTGTCCATTATCTTGCATAGCAAGTGAATAAGGTCAATATTTTTCCATTCGTTGTGCCCGCCAATATTATATGTTTCTCCCACTTTGCCTTTATGTGATATAAGGTCTATTGCCGAAGCATGGTCATTAACGTAAAGCCAGTCGCGCACATTTTCTCCTTTACCGTAAACAGGCACAGGCTTGTTGTTCTTTATGTTATGTATTGCCAGTGGTATAAGTTTCTCGGGGAAATGGTGCGAACCATAATTATTAGAGCAGTTAGATATAATAACCGGCAATTTATAGGTATGGTGGTAAGCCATTACAAAATGGTCGGAACTGGCTTTGGAAGCGGAGTAAGGGCTTCGCGGGTCATAAGCGGTTTCTTCTGTAAAGAATCCTGTTGCACCCAGTGAACCATATACTTCATCAGTTGAAACGTGATAAAATAATTTCCCTTCCGCATTATTCGCCCATGCCTTTTTTGCTCCATTCAGCAAGTTAATGGTACCAATTACATTGGTCATGGCAAACTCTGTTGGGTTTGTTATGGAACGGTCAACATGCGATTCTGCAGCCAAATGGATTACGGCATCAATATTGTGCTTTTGAAAAAGGGCGTCAGTGAAAAGACTGTCAATAATATCGCCTTTTAAGAAAGTATAGTTTGGTTTATTTTCAACATCAGTAAGGTTTTGCAGGTTACCCGCGTAAGTCAGCTTATCGAGGTTAATAATGTTAGCACCCGGATAATTATTTATAAATCGTCTTACCACGTGTGAGCCTATAAAGCCTGCACCACCGGTAATAAGTATGGTTTTAAAATCTCTTTTCATTTTACAGGCTCCAATAGGTAAACTTACTGATTTTATTACGGAACATTCCCTTCACATCAACTATAATGCCTTTGTCGGAAAGAATAGATGCAAAGTAATCTTCGGTCAGGTCTTTATATTGTTTGTGGCCAACTGCAACAATAACTGCATCGTAATTTTTTCCAATCTCCTTCACAAGTTCAAAGCCATATTCTTCCTTCAGCTCTTCTGAATCTGCATGGGGGTCGGTAACATCTACCTTTAGTGAAAATGAGTTTAATTCCTTAATTACATCGGCAATCCGGGAATTGCGGATATCCATAACATCTTCTTTAAATGTAGCGCCCATTACAAGCACCCTGGCTTTCGATATGTCTTTGCCTGTAGCTAATATCTTCTTCACCGTATTCTTTGCTACATAAAATCCCATAGAGTCATTCACATAACGACCCGAATTGATAACGTGTGTGTGGTAGCCCAATTCTTCAGCCTTATGTATAAGGTAATAAGGGTCTACACCAATACAGTGCCCACCCACTAGGCCGGGAGAGAATTTCAGGAAGTTCCATTTGGTTCCTGCTGCTTCCAGCACATCGTATGTATTTATATCCAAACGGTTGAAGATGATGGATAGTTCATTCATCAATGCAATATTTACGTCGCGCTGTGTGTTTTCAATAATCTTGGCTGCTTCGGCAACTTTAATACTGGGTGCACGGTGTACTCCGGGTTCGACAATAATGGAATAAACATTGGCAACCGTATCGAGCGCTTCCGCATCGCAACCTGAAACAATCTTCAATATTTTAGTAATGGTATGTTGCTTATCGCCGGGGTTAATACGCTCAGGTGAATAACCTACTTTAAAGTCTTTGCCCATTTTCAGATCCGAAAGTTTTTCAAGTATCGGAACGCAATCATCCTCCGTGCAACCCGGGTAAACGGTTGATTCATAAACTACATAGTCGCCTTTCTTCAGCACTTTGCCAATGCTTTCACTAGCTTTTATCACAGGGGTAAGGTCTGGCTTATTGGCATTGTCGATAGGTGTTGGAACGGCTACAATAAAAAAAGAGGCTTGCTTCAACACATCCAGTGAATCTGTAAACTCAATGTCGCAGCCTTCAAAGTCGCTTTTGGGCAGTTCACCGCTGGGGTCAATGCCGTTTTTCATCATATCAACTCTTTTTTTGTTGATATCGAAACCTATTACTTTCACCTTTTTTGCGAAAGCAAGAGCGATAGGTAAACCTACGTAACCAAGTCCTATAAGGGCAATTTTGGCTTTTTTGTTCAGAATTTCCTGGTGCATGACTATCAGTTTTTAGATGCGTAAATACGTTCAATTATGTCAACTACTTTCATTCCTTCAAGAGCAGTAGTAGTTATGCTTGAATCCCCTTTCAGGGTTTTTATAACGTTTTCAATAATGTAATGGTGATTAGCAGCGGAGCCTTTATATGCCCCATAATCATTAGCAGGATTGGTAGGTGCAAGGGAAGGTGTGGGGTAATTCTTTATGTGGCAATATTCAATTTTTTCCATATACTGGCCACCAACCTTAACTGTGCCATTTTGCCCTATAATGGTAAGGCTACTTTCAAAATTCTTGTCCCACACCGAAGTGGAGAAATTGATGCATCCTATTCCCTTTTTAACAAAATGAAAATTTACCACACCGCTATCGTCGAATTCAGTGGTCTGCTTGTGATTAAAGTTAAAGAAATGGGCGTTAATTTTTTCAATATCTCCGAAAAGCCAGTACATAGTATCTATAAAGTGAGAAAATTGTGTGAAAAGAACCCCGCCGTCCATATCTTTTTTACCTTTCCATGTGCCTGCTTTATAGTAACGCTCGTCCCTGTTCCAGTAGCAATTAAGCTGCACCATGTAAATATCGCCCAGTTTTTCTGATTCTACCAGGTTTTTCAACCATTCTGCCGGTGGTGAATACCTGTTTTGCATAACACAAAATACCTGTTTGTGCGCCTGTAAAGCCTGGTGGAGAATATTTTCGCAATCTGATTTTCTGAGAGCCATAGGTTTTTCACAAACCACATGTTTTTTAGCGGCAAGTGCCTTTATAGAGTGTGCTGCATGCAGTCCGTTGGGTGTGCAAACATTCACAACATCTATTTCAGTGCCCGATGCCAGCATGGCCTCGATTGAAGAAAAGAAAGGAATGCCTTTGTATGCTTCAAGGGACAACTGTTCCTCGGGTAAAACATCGCAAAGGGCTACAAGTTTTGAGTTTGTATCCCTACTTATCATTTCGGCATGTCGCTTGCCTATGTGGCCGCAGCCTACAACTGCAAATTTTATCTTATTGGCACCCGTCATTACTTGATTTTATGTACCTGTCCGTTTTCCAATCTGTATTTTTCCTTGCTTTCAGAGCAAGTGGCTATGCCATTCGCATCGAAATTAAGGCGATGGCCAAATTCGCTCATCCATCCGGTCTGTTTGGCAGGATTACCTATTACTAATGCGTAAGGCTTAACATTTTTAGTCACAACGGCCCCCGCACCTATAAAAGCATATTCCCCTATATCGTGTCCGCATATAATAGTGGCATTGGCACCAATGGTGGCGCCTTTCTTTACCATTGTTTTGGCATATTGGTTCCTGCGGTTTACAGCGCTGCGTGGGTTAATTACATTCGTAAATACCATCGACGGCCCCAGGAATACATCATCTTCGCATATAACGCCACTGTAAATAGACACATTGTTCTGCACCTTAACATTATTGCCTAACACTACCTCAGGTGATACTACTACATTCTGGCCAATGTTACAGTTTTTACCAATACTACAACCTGGCATTATATGGCTGAAGTGCCATACCTTTGTGCCTTCGCCTATATAGCAACCTTCATCAACAATTGCTGTAGGATGTATACTTACTGATACTGAATTATCCATGGGCTTTTTTCTAGGTGTGCAAAAGTAATAAAAGAACCAATGGCATGTATGTGTCTGGCCTTGTTTAGATTACAGAATTTCTATGGTAAAGGCTGTGAAACAGGTATTAATCTGTTTAATCAGTTGGAAACAAGTAAATTTGCCGGCAGAAATTAAGCGCATTTAATGGAACTAAACAGATTTAATTTTATTTCAAAGCATTTAAAATCTGAATTTCTTAGAAACGTATTGACACTTTTTTCCGGTGCTATGATTGCCCAGGTTATTCCTTTTATTGCGGCACCTGTGTTAGCCAGGATGTATATGCCTGAACAGTTTGGTGAACTTGGGGTTATTTTATCCATAACGGGCATTTTTGGAATTATCTCGACTTTTCAGTATGAGGCGGCTATTATGCTGCCTAAGGATGATGAGGATGCATTTAGCCTGCTTTCACTTTCTATGCTCATAACTATTGCCATTTCCGTATTGTCATATATAGTAACATCTTTATTCAGTAATACCATAGCATCAATGCTGGGTACTGACTCATTTAAAAAATGGATGTTTATAATCCCTGCTTTTGTATTTCTTACCGGAACCTACAACTCACTTAATATATGGGCAAGCAGGAAAAAACAATTCAAGCGGCTTGCTGTAAGGCAATTTACACAAAGCAGTGTGCAGGCAGGGGCAAAGCTTGTGCTGGGGTGGTTAAAGTACCTTAACGGAGGGCTGATTCTCGGAACTATTGCGGGCCAGGTAACTTCTACTGGTGTATTGGCAGGCATGACAGTGAAGGATGGCAGGGGCTTATTTAAAAGTGTTACACTACAGAGAATGAAGGCCAATGCAATAAGGTACCAGAATTTTCCGAAATATACTATGTGGCAGGGGTTTATTGACTTATTTAGTACAGGAAGTATTATATTTATTTTAACTTACTTTTACGGGATGAAAGTAGTTGGCTATTATTCTTTTACTATTGGATTATTACAAAAACCATCGCAAATGATTGGAACAGCAGTAAGCCAGGTGTTTTATCAGAATGCTAGCAGCAAAGTGGCCAGGAATGAATCGATACATGAAAATACGCGCCGCCTGATAAAGAATCTGGCATTTGTTGGGGTGTTTATTTACACACCATTTTTTTTAGGAGGATATTATATCTTTAACTTTGTATTTAGCTCCAAATGGAATGAGGCAGGTTTAATTGCTCAAATCATTTCTCCCTGGTTATTTTTTAGTTTTATAGGGGCGCCTTTGGCTAATATAGCTGTAATTAAAGATAAACAGAAGCAATTTCTTTTTATTACAATTGGAATGAATCTTATGTTACCGACTGTATTATTTGCGGTGGGAAAATTGCATGTCAACGACTTAATTGCTTTCGGGATAATTTCTTTACTTAATGTTGGTTATGTACTCTTTCTAATAGGATGGATTATGAGGTTGATAAAAAATGATTCGAATACTCTGGCTAATGAAAGTGAACAAAAAATAGAAGTATAGCGTAAATAAAAATATATATGAAGGTATTGGTTACAGGCGGGGCCGGTTATATAGGCAGTGTTTTAGTAAGAATTTTATTGAAAGAGGGTTATTTCGTTCGTGTCATTGACAATTTAAAATTTGGCGGAGAATCAATCCTTGAGCTATTAAACAATGAAAATTTTGAATTTATTAAGGGCGATGTAAGGAATGAGAAGGAAGTCGGGAAAAATATGGAAGGAATTGATTTTATTGTTCACCTGGCTGCAATAGTAGGCGACCCTGCATGTGCTAAAGAACCGGAACTGGCCAGGGATACCAACCTGAGTTCTTCTATGAATGTGTATAAAATTGCTAATGAGTATGGGGTTAAGAGAATGATTTTTGCTTCCACATGCAGCAATTATGGCAAATCAAAAGACCCCGATGCATACCTTAACGAAGATTCTCAACTTAGCCCGGTATCGCTTTATGCAGAAACCAAGGTTGCTTTTGAACAGTTTTTACTTAAACAGCCAAGTACTAATATCTGCAAGCCTACCTGTTTAAGGTTTTCTACTGTATATGGCCTTTCTCCGCGGATGAGATTTGATTTAACTGTCAATGAATTTACAAGAGACTTGGCTTCCGGTAAAGAGTTGGTGATTTTCGGGGAGCAATTCTGGAGGCCATATTGCCATGTTCAGGACCTTGCCCGCTCGGTGCTTACAGCTATTAAGGCCGAAGAAGGGAAAGTTGCTTTTAATGTTTTTAATGTGGGCGATACTAATGAGAATTATACCAAGAAGATGCTGGCAGAGGAAATGTTAAAACAATTACCCGAATCTGTAATAAAGTATGTTGAGAAAAAGGAGGACCCAAGGGATTACAAAGTAGATTTTACAAAAATAAAGAATGAATTAGGATTTAAGATTACTAAAACCGTGCCCACGGGTATTGCTCAAATAAATAAGATAATTAAAGATGGTTTCCTTATTAACCCGTACGATGCCAAATATAAAAATGTATAAGCAAATAGTAATTGTAAAGTAACGGAAATGAATTTAACCGGTAGGAAAGGATGAAAGAAATCAGGGTAATAAGTAAAATTTCAAATTTTATCAGTAACCAGTCTACCTATTATAAAATAAGGAAGAGAAGGGAGTATTTGAAGAGGTATAATATTGATGGGGACAGGATTACACACAATGTTGAAATTTATAATATCCAAAATGTTACCATCGGCCCAAATACATATATGAATAGCGGACAATTACATGCAGGGCCTAATTCGAAAATTGTAATTGGCGATTGGTGCGCTATCGGGTACAATGTGCATATTAAATCGTATACACATAATAGGAAAGAACCTACAGGCATCGAAACCAAAAGCATAGAGGAAAATATCACCATAGGTAATAAAGTATGGATAGGAGATAATGTATATATAAAGCAGGGTGTTAGCATAGGCGACAATGTGGTTATTGGAGCCAATAGTGTGGTGACAAGGAATATTGACAGTAACGTTACTGTAGGTGGGGTTCCGGCAAGACTATTAAACCCTGGGAATAACAATATTTAGCAGGTATGGAAAGGAATGTCAACTGAAGTAATCAAAGATATTATACATTTTATCCGGGAGGTATACAATACCCCGTCAGGCTTTATTTCTTTGCACGAACCTCGCTTTACCGGGAACGAAAAAAAATATCTACTGGAGTGCATTGACTCAACAATGGTTTCAAGCGTAGGTAAGTTTGTTGATCGTTTTGAGGCGGATGTAGCGGGCTATACGGGAGCAAAATATGCCGTTGCCACAGTTAATGGTACTGCCGCTTTGCATATAGCATTAATGATGGCAGGTGTTGAAAGAGACGACGAAGTAATTGTGCAGCCTGTTACATTTATTGCAACACTGAACGCGATAAGTTATATAGGCGCCCACTCTGTTTTTATTGATGTTGATAGGGATACTATGAGTTTGTCGCCCGATAAGCTGGAGGACTTTCTGAAGAAGAATACGGAAATAAGAGATGGTAAGTGTTTAAATAAAACCACTAAAAGAGCAATAAAGGCAGTTGTGCCCATGCATACTTTTGGCTTACCGGCCAGGATTGAACAAATTGCCTCAATATGCAGCAAGTATCATGTTACTCTGATAGAAGATGCTGCTGAATCTATTGGTTCTTATTATAAGGGAAAACACACAGGAACTTTTGGATTGATGGGGACGCTTAGCTTTAATGGAAATAAAACCATTACGACTGGGGGTGGCGGAATGATTATTACAGACGATGAGGCTTTGGCAAAGAAAATAAAACATATAACCACTACTGCGAAAATTCTGCATAAATGGGAATATAAGCACGATATGATAGGGTATAATTACCGGTTACCCAATTTAAATGCCGCGCTGGGTTGCGCCCAAATGGAAAGTTTGCCCGGTTATATTGAAAATAAAAGGAAACTGGCAAAGAAATATGAGGAGTTCTTTAGTAAAACAGGTGTAAAATTTATTACTGAGCTTAGTGATTGCCGGTCGAACTACTGGCTAAATGCAATTGTGCTTGATGATTTAAACCAGCGCAATAGCTTCCTCACTATAACTAATGAAAATGGTATAATGACAAGGCCAATATGGGAGCTGATGCCGCGATTAGAAATGTTCAAAAATTGCCAGAAGGAAAATCTTGAAAACGCTGAATGGCTGGCCGATAGGGTAGTAAATATTCCCAGCAGTGTAATTTTGTAGTATGCATGAAAGTTTAAAACTGGTTTTTACTGAGCAATGAGTTATAAAATACTTGATTTATCAGATAAGGACGAATGGAACAGCTACATTGAAAAACTGCCCGCTGACCAGCAGGATATTTATTTCAAGCCGGAGTACTATTCAATTTATGAAGCAAATGAGGAAGGAAAAGCGAAGTGTTTTGTATTTGAAGATGGCAATGATACTGCGCTATACCCTTTTTTAATGAATAGTGTTAATTCATTGGGCTATGAGCTTAATGATGAATACTGCGACATACAAGGTGCCTATGGCTACAACGGGGTTATTTCGAGCAGTTATTCCGAACATTTTATAAGTTCTTTTTATACGGCGTTCGATTCCTTTTGTAAAAGCCAGAATGTAATTGCAGAATTTACCCGGTTTCATCCTCTCCTGGAAAATTATAAATTTTCATCGGGTAACATGATGGCTATAAAAGACAGGAAAACGGTCTTTTTAAACTTAGAGCCTTCAATTGATGAAATATGGGAGAATAGCTATTCTTCGATAAACAGGAATATGATAAGAAAGGCTATGAAGAATAATATTGCCGTTACTATAGAAGCATCAGACGAAACGTATTTAAAATTCTACGAATTATATTCCGGAACCATGTCTGATATTAATGCCTTACCATATTATTATTTCAACAAAGATTATTTCAAAAACTTCAGAGACTCCCTTGGTGAAAACCAGGTGTTATTACTCGCAAAACTGAATGGAGAAGTTATTTGCGGAATGTTGCTGATGTTCTATAAGCAATATGCCCATTATCATCTTTCAGGCAGGGTGAAAGAGTTTTCGAACCTGGCGCCCAATAATCTTATTCTCGATTATGCAATAAGGTATGCACAAGAGCAAAAATGCAGGTGTTTTCACTTCGGAGGAGGAAATACGAACAGTAATACAGATACTTTGTTTAAATTTAAATCGAATTTTTCCGGTACGCATAAGGACTTTTATATAGGCAAAAAGATTCACAATAGGGAAGTATATGATAATGTAGTATCTCAATGGCAGGTAAAGTATGAAAGTTCGTACTTGAAAAATAAAATAAAACTATTGGGGTATAGGGAAAAGGAGTGATAAATTAAAGGACGATAATTGAATGAATGTAGATAAAAAAATTGCAGGCCAGGTAATCAATGGTAATGCCAGCATATTGACGGCGCTGAAACAAATGGATGCCATAGATAAAAAGCTTCTTTTTGTTTTTGATGATAACAGGTTTGTTAACATACTTAGTGTTGGAGATATACAACGAGCAATAATTTCGAGTAAGCCTTTAGATATTCCTGTAGTTGAAGTACTGAGGAAGAATACAAAGATGTGCAACATAGGTGATTCGATGGAA
>JABDGY010000029.1 GCA_013285805.1 Bacteroidota bacterium
TTGCGGAACATACCAGTTGTATCGGGCATATCTTTTTGTGCAGACACTGTTAAAAATGCGCTACATACTGACAATGATACCGTTACTATCTTTTTTACAGTTTTACGTATTATCATACCCCACAAAAGATAAAATCAGTTAATACAAAGATAACCAAATGTTTCCTACAGGCAAAATCTGAAGGCCCTTATCATAGGTTTTATCTCAACCATGCAATTCTTTATCCTGCCTGGGTTAGCTTGTGTATAAACATTCAACCCTCACTTATATATTAATACAAATTCCTGTAACCAAATAGAACTTAAACAGTATAATATAGTGAGAGAACAAACAAGAGTTTCATTACCCTAATGTGTAAAAGCAATAAACAATATTTAACATCAGAGAAATAGAATGCTAATGAGACTTTTTTACCCTTGTTCATCTTTGTTACGCCATGAAACCTATTTACGCTACATATATAATAATGCTTGCATGCAACATTTGCATAGCACAGCAAGGCACAACCAAATGCCCCCCTGAAGGAAGTTCAAATTCCTCTACCATACGTTACGCTAATTCTTTAAAAAACAGGGACATTACCAAAGGAAATGTCGATGCCACCATTACGCTTGATAGCTTACTGAAAGGCGGGCCCGATGATACGGCCCGGTTCAGCCCCGATAAATATGTTACCATAACCGGTTGGGTGGTTGAGGCGCAAGACATAGGCCCTGAATCGTGCAATTGCTTCAGCAACGATTCAACCCAATGGGGCATAGAAGTTTATATTGCCACCTCGCTCGATGCATGGAAAGATTCAGTAATAGTTGTTGAAATTACGCCCAAATTCAGGGCTATTACTCACATTACTTCCGATGGTTTATTTGAGGAAAAAATAAAAATTTCAGGCTATCTTATGTATAACCCCGAGGCCAGGAAGTTTGCACTTAACGCCTGCAAGAAATGCCATACTACCGACCGCAAAACGGCTTGGGAAATAGCCCCCGTAACAGAATTATTTGTTTTTCCAAAAGCCGATAAAAGGACAGGAAGCTCCAAAAAAGTTACGGTCAGGTAACAAGCCCTTCTGTTTTCATTTCAGCAGATTTTTGCCTGTTATAGCCTCAATATGCTGGTTAAACCGATGTAGGTAAAGTATTTCCGAGGTGAATTGGTTCTATACGGTGAACTGTAGGTGCCGTAAAAACATCCTTGCTTTACCATTTATTTACTGTGTAATAACAACATGGTATTCAGGTTTTTTTACATTTGTGTTTCTTTAACAGCTTATGAGACTAATTTATTCTCTTTCTATAGCACTGCTGGCATGCAATTTATGCACGGCTCAGCACGATACAGCCAAGTGCCCGCCGGAAGGAAAATCTAATTCCGGTACGGTGCGTTATGTAAACTCATTAATAAACCGAGATATTGTAAAGGGCAAGGTTGACTCAGCCATTAACCTGGATACTTTATTAAGAGGTGGCGCCGACGACACCGGAAGGTTCAGCCCTGCTAAATTTGTTACTGTTACCGGTTGGGTTGTTGAAGCCGAAGATATAGGCCCCCAGTCGTGCAATTGCTTTAGTAAAGATTCTTCTCAATGGGGTATGCAGGTATACCTCGCTACCTCGCTTGGCGCCTGGAAAGATTCAATAATGGTTGTAGAGCTTACACCTAAGTACAGGGCCATCCATCATTTCTCTTCCGAAGGCTTATTTGAAGAAAAAATAAAAGTTTCCGGCTACCTTATGTTTAACCATGAGGCAAAAAAATTCTCGCTCAATGCCTGTAAGAAATGCCATACCACCGATCGTAAAACGGCCTGGGAAATAGCGCCTGTAACCGATTTGGTTATTATGCCAAAGCCTGAAAAAGCTAAAAAACCTTCGAAAGACAGCGGCGACAATAAAAAGAAGCAGTAGCAAGGAATACTGTAAACCCCATTTTATTCAAAGACCTGTATTGTGGCCGAACGTTCAACAAGTTCGCCAAAGCGGCCTGTGTAACGAGTAGCGCGAACCATGTGGTTATCTATCCAGTGGTAATTACCTCCGCGGGGCTTGCCCATAACCATTCCGTGATATTTAAAACCATTTTCCTGCAGCCACTTTTCAGTAATGCTGCGATGTGCCTCGGTACGCGAAGTAAAAAAAGTAATGATATGCCCTTCCTCGTACCACTTATTTAACGTAGCCAATGCATCGGGAAACAATTTGGCTGTGCCCATGCGTTCAGGCTCTTCGTTAGGTATGTCTTCGCAAATAGTACCGTCAATGTCAATTAAATAATTCTTAATCTCTTCGGGAAGTACAGGCGATATTTTTTTGCCGTTCTCTTCTTTCTCAACTAATTTGTGATTATCCAAGGTAATGGGTATTAATGTTACCCAAAATTAGTTATTTGTTTATACCTGAGATATTAAGAAATGGTAAAGAATATTTGTTAGCTTTATAACATGACAGCAAAGTTGTTCTGTTTCATATTTTCAATATGCGTATTGTTTGCAACGAATGGTATATCACAATCGGCAACCCAAAACACAGCAATGACTCCCGAAGATTCATTGAATATATTGCTGGCAAATTATATTGTACCTGAAAACTTCTTTGTTCGCAAAACGATTTATACATGGACAACCCCTGAGCAGATTGAAGAATTGAGAAAAAGCCCCGTATTACTTACCCGCAGCCGTTCTGCTACCAAAGGGCTATCTGAATTCGACCAGGCTTTGCAGGATACTGCATTCTCAAAATTCCCGATGGCAAAGCTATTAAGCCGCGAGAAGTTTGCGAAAAAGCGCTTTGCATGGGCCAACCCATGGGCCACTGTAAGAGGATGGAAAGGTGAAACCTATGGCGACCAACTTATAAAAATAACCCTGAAAGATGATGCTATTGTAGGGCAGTTCGACGAAAATAACAAGCAGCAACCTTTTTCTTTTTACGATATGCATGATAAACCACTGGATACAGCTTACGTTAGAAAAAACTCAGAGAAAATTGCTGCCATATATCACCTGAGTACCAAGCCCGGGCCACGTTCAGTAAAACAATACAGGTACAGGGGTTCTTATAGCGGTTCTTACGCTCGTATTCACAGAAAAAGTTCAAACCGTACTGTAAGCAGTGCGCCCTTCAGGGAATATGTAATTCTAAACGAAAGTGAAATACAAGATTGGGAATATGGAACACAGGGAATAAAAACAGAAATAACCACTGAATTGAATATGCTGACACGGTTACTGAAGCAATGCAAAACACATCATATTAAAGTTAAACGCTACATACTGGAAGAACATTCGGAAACTAACTTTTATAATTCTAATTCCGATTTCTGGGATAGATACTTTGAAAGCATCTGCTTTGCAAATAACTATTACCTGCTGAACAAGCATAATCTGAAAGCTATAATTAAGAACCTTGAAAAATGCCTTAAAGCGCAGGGGCAACCTGTTAGCCACTAAATTATGCCACACCTTATTACCCGACAGGAAGCCATAAGCAACCTTGAAAAAGAAATAGCCAAAGGCGAATGCATTGCATGCCGATTGGTAAACAGTCAGGGTAAGTATTTACTGCATAAAGGCGCCCGCATAACTGTGTTGCTTTCAGAATATCCGCGTTGCTGGGGGCAGGTAATGGTTATTGCTAACCGTCACATTACTTCATTTGGTGAGCTGGAAACCGAAGAATGGAAAGAGATGTCGCAGTACCTGCATGCAGCGACAAGAACTATTGAACAAGTATTAAAGCCGTTACGCTGCTATGTGGCAGCCACAGGGGCAGCTGATAACCAGTTAATGACAACCCCGCACCTGCATTTCAACATTATACCTGTTTACCATAAAACCGATAAGCCAGCCACCATATTTACATGGGAACATGGCTTATATGCAGGTACTGAAGCCGAATGGAAGGAACTTTCTGAAAATTTGCACAAAGCATGGAAAGACAATTTGCTATTTTTGAGGCATGGAGAGGAGTAACCTTGCTTTGCTGAAACGAATTACTGCGGTATTGTGCTTTACATTCATATATACTTATGCCTTTTGCCAATCTGCTATAAAACCACAGGTACTTACAAAAGTACAATGGAAGGATTATTTCGCCAGGAACTATAACCTGAAGAATTCCGATACCCTTACTATTGATGTACCTAAAACCGATATTCCTTACCCGAAAAAATGGTGGTATGCTGCCGAAAAAAACAAAGCGCTGAAAGATAAATACTCTCTTTATAAAGTCAGCGCCGATGCCGACTTTGTAACCATGCCCAGTAATAATGGTATAGGTACCTATATTTTTTACTTCAACCATAAAAACCCTTCTGAAAATTGGGTGGAAATGAATTTTGTAGCTGACAGCATTAAATTAAAAATGCTTACCCCGGGAATTTTCATGTTCCAGCTTAATGATGATGGCTTTAAAATACCCGGCGACAGCAGTGGCCTTAAGCGCTACATTTTTGTAGGAGCCGATGGCAGAATATGCGATAAGTCGGTTGTGGCTCATGGCTGTTATTTTACAAAAGGCAGTGTTGATACCCTGCATACTACAGTGTATTTCGATATAAGTTATAGCAACCGCCCGGGCTTTCCGAAAAGCTTCAGGCTCGACTACCGTATATACAGGTTACTTACATCATTAGATGATGTAGAGGACCTTAATGGCAATATTATCCTCGATAGTATACATTACTGCCTGATACGTAAAGTAGGGCAATAACCCCATAAAAACAGCCCTTTAGCCGTATTTCCCATCATTTCATCTTACAAAATAGGGTTTCCAGGTTTTCTACAACGATAAAATGCTTGAATGTCAAGCACATAAAAATGCTATTTATGTAAAAAAGTAAAGAAAAAGTTGCTGAATTATTTAACAAAGACTTACTTTTACGGCTATTAGTTGGTAATATACCACTGGAAGTAGATTAGATGCATTACCGGTTCTCCTAGTTAAAAACTCCGCCTGAATTATCAGAACAGAGAAAAGGACAAATGCTCACGATATGCGTGGGCGTTTTCTTATTTGTTCTGTAGGTGCTCGGAGTACCTTAACTACAATAAGATAAACGTCCCACGCTTTCTTAAAAAGTAAACAGGTTAGAAAGCGACGTATGTACATTACATTATCAGTTGAAGTAGAAGAAGAAGTGAGAAAATCTTTACCGCTGTTACGGGAACAGTTGAAGAAAGAATTTCTGCATCTTGACAACTACTACAAGCCCTGCACCGATTTCTATTCCAATGATAAGGTAATTGAATTGCTTCCCTGTGCGGCATATGAATACATATTAATGAAATGGGGTATTGAGCCTACACTGGTAACCATGCCTTCGGTAATAAAAGCCCTTAACGATAAACTGTTCAGCGAACTGCACCTGATAGCCGCACATGCCCTTCGCCGCCTGGCCACAAAACAAAGCTCTGATAAAGAAGGCGCTCAATAGCTTTTGTCATAACTTTGCTTAGAATCTAAAGCAAAGTATGGGGCACAATCATACACATCACCATCATCACGACCATAGCCTGGCCCAAGCCAGGAAAATAAATGGAGCTTTCATTGCCGGTATTGCTCTTAACCTTGCATTTGTAATTATTGAGGTTATTACCGGGCTAAGAATAGGTTCACTTTCCTTACTTGCCGATGCGGGCCATAACCTTGCCGATGTTGGCGCACTGGCGTTATCGCTGCTGGCTTTTAAACTGCTGGCTTCAAAACCAACTAAAAACTACACCTACGGGTATCGTAAAACCTCGGTGCTGGTGGCCCTGTTTAATGCAATGGTGCTGCTGGTATCAATTGGCGCTATCTTGTATGAAGCGGCCCACCGCTTTTTCAACCCCGAGCCATTGCCCGGTAAAGTTATAGCCATTGTGGCAGGTATTGGTATAGTAATTAACGCCTCCTCTGCCCTGCTGTTTATGCGCAATAAAGAACACGACCTGAATGTAAAAAGCGCTTACCTTCACTTGTTGTCCGACGCCGGCGTATCGCTCGGGCTGGTTATTGGCGGTATTGTAATTTATTTTACTGAAATGTACTGGCTCGATAGCGTGCTTAGTTTTGTTGTATCTATTGTAATAATAGCCGGCACCTGGCGGCTTTTGAGAGACAGCCTTCGTTTATCGCTCGATGGGGTACCGGCAAATATTGAGATTGATGCCATACATAAAATGGCTTTGCAGGTAAAAGGCGTAAAAGATTTACACCATATTCATATTTGGGCATTAAGCACCACTGAAACTGCCTTAACGGCCCACCTGGTGCTTAACGATAATGCTACTATAGCGGAAGAAAATGAAATAAAACACACCCTGCGCCATGAACTGGAGCATAAGAATATTCAGCATATAACACTGGAAACAGAAAGGGAAAGCGAGGCGTGCCATAAAGAAAACTGCTGACACTCCGGCCTTCCCTCTTAATTCTTAAATCTTACCTCTTAAATTCTAATTATTCCTTTATAAACTCGGCGTTTGCCACAAGGTTAACTTCATCGCTCAGCGCTATACCGGGCATTGCAGAGGCCAACCCGAAATCGGAACGCTTAATAGTGCCTGTAACTTTAAACCCCGCTATTGTCTTTTTATTGAACGGGTGCTCGCCTATAATGCCTGTTACAGCCAGGTGCACTCCCTTGGTAACACCATGCATTGTCAGGTCGCCATTCAGTTCATAGTTGCGGGCATCAATTTTCCTGAACATAGTGCTTTTGAATGTGATTAACGGGTATTTGGCAGCATCAAAGAAATCATCTTTCAGCATGTGCTGGTTGCGGGTTTCGTTATGCGTATCAATACTAGCGGTATTTGCCGAAAATTCAATTTGCGCATCCGATAGGTCATCTTTAGCATTTTCCACCTTCACGTCGAAATCTTTGAAAAGGCCATCTATTTCCGATACCAGCATGTGCGTAATGCTGAATCCTACTTTGGCATGGGCCTTGTCGAGTACCCATTTTGCTGTTTTTTGTTCTGTTGCTGTTTCCATATCAATTTATTTGTATTTGATTATTTACTTGTTTCACTTTTTGCAGGCAAAAACATGCTCCTGTCTTTTATAAATACCGATATCCAGAAAAGGGCAATGAACACAGCCGACATTGGAGGCATGCCGTGGCTCAGCTCGATAGACATTGCTCCGCCCAGGTATGAACAGATAAGCAGGAAACCAATTTTCTGTGTTTTGGGGATGAAAAACAATATCACAAAAAGTATTTCCATTATACCGAATACGGTAACATACGAGCCAAACCCTTGTTTAAGCCCCTCCATTTTCGGGTTGTCAGATAATTTCATAAATGCGCTCATTAATAGCATGGCTGAAGGTATGGCGCCTACTACAATTGATACTACGTTCTTTGTTTTAGTTGTCATGTTGTTTTATTTATTTGGTTTAACAGCACAAACTTCCGTATATTTGGTATACAAAAGTAACTAATATACTTTGGTATACTGATTTACTATAGTATACCAACCTGTAAATGTGACACTTGTAATAATTATACTTTGCAGTTAGTACCTTCACTATTTATATTTGGTATATATTTGTAACCGATTATTAATTATATACCTATGTGCCCAAGTAAAAATGCCGCTGAATGCGCCAAGCACCTGTTACCCGTAAGGGACGCCCTCGACATCCTGGGCGGCAAATGGAAACTGCCTATTATTATTGCCCTTACCTTCGATAAAAAACGGTTCAAGGAAATGCAGCGCGAAATAAACGGCATAACCGCTAAAATGCTTTCGAAAGAATTGAAAGACCTTGAAATAAACCAGCTGGTAAAACGTACCGTTTATGATACTGTGCCTGTTACCGTAGAATATTCATTAACGCCTTATGGCAAATCGCTCTACAAGGTTATTGGAGAGTTACGCACATGGGGCGCTCAGCACCGCAAACGTATAGGGGCCACTACCTAAGATATACCCTGTTTTTTTCGTTTATTTAACGTGCAGATGCTATATTTGCTTTACTATATTATGTAACCCCTATGAAATATCTTCTTCCTTCAATATTAGTGCTTACTTCAATAACAGTGAATGCGCAAAACAATAGCGATTCAATCTCTGCTAAACCTGCCGACCAGCATGTAACGGTGCCCGGCACCCATGTATCAATGATAATTCCGCAAGGCTTTAAACTGGCCAAAGACTTTGTAGGTCTGGAAAAAGACGATAAGACATTTATTGAAGTCTTCGACCCCTATGAAAGCGATTATACCAAAAGCGTAACCTACTTTACCCGACCGATTTTTGAAGGCAAGGGCATGGATGTATTTACCTTTAAGGCTGCTAAAGTAGGAACATACCCTGCAAAGTATGCCGGCATGAAAAACAGCGCCGGTTATGGCAAGTACGAACTTCTTTTCGGCGACACCACATTCTCGGCCATGGTTTTAGGGCACTGCTCAGTAAATGATGTTGAAACCAGCAAAGCGCTTGAAGGCGCCATTATGTCGGCCAGTTACGATAAAAACAAAAAAATTGACCCCTACATTCACACCTACTTTACCGTAAACGACAGCACCACCATGTTTAAATTTTCGCGCCGCAACGATGATGCATTCAGATACACCGTTAATGGCAACCTGAAGATAGCGGCAGAAGAAGCCAGCATGACCATTACCCCTTTTACCATGGAAAACGCGTTGAGCGATAAAGAAATAAAGAAAACCATGGAAGGTATTTACAAAAAACAAGGCATGAGCGGCATTAAAGTAAAGAATGAATCGGATAATAAGGTAAACGGGTATGATGCGTATGAGTCAGAGGTATATGGCAAAATTAATGGTAAAGAAACGCTCATTTACCAGCTAACGGTTTCGAAAGATGGCAAAGCATTGCTTATAACAGGTATATCAAGTGCTGACCTTGATAAAAACCTGGCAGAGTTTAAAAAGCTTGCATATACGGTTAACTTTAAGCCTGCAGACAGTAAGTAATTATGCTTCATACCACCTTCAATAAATCACTCCCTGCTATTTTGCTCTTTGGAGTATTGAGCTTACTTTCAACAGCGCAGGATTTTCCTGATGCAATGTACAACACTAAAACAGCCAAGCACATTAATATTCAACAAACCAAGTTGTTTATAGTTCCTCCCGATGGTTTTATTCAAAAGGAAGGCATTATTGGCATTATGTCTCCTGACGATAAATCGGGAATAACTGTAATTGACGCCCCGGGAGCTGATTACAGAACCGCTTCAGTAACGTTTACAAAGGAAGCAATGGAAGCAAAGGGACTGAAAGTAATCTTATCGAAACAAATTACATTTAATGGGTACCCTGCCAAACTAATGATTGTGTATGGAAGCGCTAACAGTACTAATTATGAACTTATGTTCGGCGACACCTCTTTTATCGACCTGGTTATGGCAACCTTCCCTACAGATGATACTTTAATGGGAGAAAAAATAGAGAATGCGTTCAAGACACTTGCATTCGACAAAACCTTGAAACTAAATCCACTTGCGGCAATTCCATTCACTCTTGATTATGCGAAACAGGGTTTTCATGTTAAGAATGCGCTTAACAATACTTTATTGCTGGTTAATTCAAAAGATTCCTTGTCAACCGATACACTCATACCCTCGGTAACAAGCTGGTTTACACCTTTAACAAGTAATATAGATGTAAAAACCCTTGCAGTAAATACATTAACTAAGCTTGAAGAAAGCGGGTTTGACATAAGGGAAAGTAAGAATGAGGAAACCAAAGTAATTAATGGGTACAATGCTTACGAAGCTGAACTTTACGGAACATTAAGAGGTAAACAGGCAATGGCTTACTTTTTATCTATAGGCACGAATGAAAAAGCGGTGATATATGTAGGCGTTGCTTTTTCAGATTTTGTAAATAATCTTAACCGGTTTAAAAAACTGGCATATACTGTCAGCTTCAAGAAGGGCGACAAAAAATAATTATCTCAACTGCATATCGCGCCCGAAGCGGTTCATGGGATATTGGTCGGGGCGTTTGTAAAGGCTATCGTTATACTGAACCAACTGCTTATACTTCATACCCACCACCCCATGCTCCTCGAATTGGGCGTCGCCACCTATAAAACCATTTATATCTACAGCTATAAAAATAGAATCCGCGCCTCCGTCATATAAAGCTTCCTCTATATTCAGGTAAAACTCCCCACCCGACTTATCCAGCAGCCTGAATCCGCCCCTGGGTATAACACTCAGTATATTCTTAATATCGCCTTCCAGCGCATCGGGGTTTACTCCGTTACAGAAAAGGCGCTGTTCCTTAATTACAAAAATGTAGCCCGCGTTTATGGTATCCCACACATATTCGGCGGTACTGGTAATAAAGGGCCCACCCGAATCCATGGTAATACTATCGGTATGGTATATTACATACTTAACCTTATCGCCGTAAACCGAAAACACCTGCTGCGATGAAGGCTTTCGGTAATGTTTCTTTTGAGGCATCTGCAATGGTTTGGCTTGCTGTGCAGCCACAAACTGCGCAGAAAAGCAGAAGAAAGCTAATATTAGGTTATGGAGTTTTATAACGTTGTAATTTACTTATTAAAAATAGTTAAAACAATCAGGCTCATATAGGTTTTAACCATATTTTTATCACAGACTTTTGTTATTAACTTTGAATGATATTTTAAATTCATGCATACAAGAAAACTCCTCACCTTAGTTACCGGTCTTTTAGCAGCAATAAATCTTTACGCCCAGGATGTACCTAACCACAGCTTTGAAAAATGGGTGAATTACAATGGCTCTGAATACCTTGTACCCCAGCACTGGATAACCAACGATATACTTACCCGCAGGTTTAATATAAACTATAAAGGCGTTTCCGTATCAAGGCTTGAGGAACCCCATACCGGTGATTATGCCCTTAAAATGGAAGTGGTTGTAGATAACGGAGATACGGTTAACGGCGGTATTTACTCCACCGGCAGCCTCGATTCGCTTATGCATGTTATTTACCGCAGAAAAAATGCAGGGTTTAGCTGCAAACAACGGGCCGCGACATTTACAGGCTACTATATTTTTACCTCCAACCAAAACGATTCGGCAGTTATGGGTGTTACCTTTACCAAATGGAACAGCCAGAATCACAAACGCGACACACTTGTAAATACCACATTACACATCGGGCAAAATGCTTCATCGTACCTGCAATTTGTAATACCCCTTAAATACCATATCGATACAGAAATTCCCGACAGTGCATTTATCGCCATTGGTATACAGGGGCCGTATGGCCATCCTGCACACCGCGGTACCATGCTTATTATTGACGACCTTGGTTTTTCGGGGAATATACCCATGAAGAAAGAATAACGGTTATGCGAATCTGGTCGCTACATCCTCAGTATTTAGATGCAAAGGGGCTGGTTGCCTTATGGCGTGAGACCTTATTAGCCAAACATGTGTTATTGGGCAAAACAAAAGGCTATACCAATCACCCTCAGTTAAACAGGTTTAAAGAAGCCCAAAGGCCGGTTGACGCTATTGACCAGTACCTGACAGAAGTATATAATGAAGCTGTGCACAGAGGGTATAACTTTGATAAGAGTAAAATAAATCTGAGCGTTAGGAAGCAAACCATTTCCGTTACAACAGGGCAGGTATACTATGAAAGAGCTCACCTGGAGAAAAAACTAAAACTGCGCGACCCAGTAAAACTGAAAGAGATAAAGACTCTAAAAGAATTAAGCCCTCATCCTATTTTCAAAATTATAAAAGGCGAAATTGAAGAGTGGGAGATTATTTAATTACCCGTTAAACAGTTTATGTTTTTTTATTGGCTTCCCTTTGCGCAACTGTGTTGCATGGTAAATACTTGGCACATCGCTGGCCCATTCCTTCATAATCATTAGTATCAGCACTATCTCTATACGGGTTACCAGGCCAAGGTAAAAGCAAATGTCGAACAAAATGCCTGAATCGCAACTTAGTACAACCTGCACCAGCGTGGCAAGCAAGGTAAGCGCCCAAACTTTCGATGCAATGGCATGGGTTGCCACCTCCTTACGGAACTTTGCAAAGCTTACCATATAGGTAAGGGCTTCTGCGCCTATAAGCATATACATTTTAACTTCATTGGCTTTAAAGAAACCCGGGCAAAGTATATATGTCGCGGCTATTACGCAGAGCCAGAAAAACTGGTCGGTACCGGAATCGAGCCGGCGGAGCTGTTGGGTAGAGACCTTAAGCCTGCGGGCAATAATACCATCGAAGACATCGGTAAGCAAGCCGGTTATCATAAGCGCGACAATAAGCTGGCGGTATGCTGTAACCTGTAAAATGGCAAATAAGAAAATAAGCGCCCCGAATAAAGCACGTACAACTATAAGAGCGAGCGGTATTCTTTTCATGTATAAGCGGTTTTACATTAAGTAAAGTTAAAATTAATTCCGATGGCTTGTATATCAGGGCTAAAGCCCTAAAATGCTTTTTTTCTGCTTAACACCGGACTTAAGTCCGGTGTTATTATATAACCCCCCAGGCAGCATTCAGCCCCAAATTAACGTATACCTTGAAAATATTTATTGCCAATTAAAATATTTATCGTAATATTGCAATATACAAATAAATTATGGGAGCAACGAAAACCGATAACTTCACCGACAAGCAGAACGAAATAGCCAATATTGCCAAGGCCTTGGGGCACCCTGCAAGGGTAGCCATAATAGAGCACCTGCTTAAAATACGCACCTGCATGTGTGGCGATATAGTAGATGAACTGCCACTGGCTCAGCCTACCATTTCTCAACATTTGAAAGAATTAAAAAATGCCGGCCTGATAAAAGGCAATGTAAATGGTACCTCTATTTGCTATTGCATTGACGAGAAAGCCTTGGGCGCATTCGCAAAGAAACTGATGAAGTGGAGCGAGCAGGCTGAACAAATTAAATGCTGCTGAGCCATGAAGCGAATACTTGTTTTATGTGGCGGCAATAGTTGCCGCAGCCAGATGGCTGAGGGCTACCTGCGGCACTTTGCAAAAGGCAAAGCCGAAATATACAGCGCTGGCATAAAAGCGCAGGGGGTTAACCCAAACGCTGTTACTGTAATGAAAGAAGATGGCATTGATATATCGAAGCATACATCGAACGGTATTGATGAGTACCGCGACAAGCATTTCGATATAGTGCTTACCGTATGTGATACCGCAGCTGAAGAATGCCCTTACTACCCTACTAATGCCAAACGCTTTCACCACGATTTCCCCGACCCTGCCAAATGCCAGGGAACACCTGAAGAAGTATTACATGAGTTCAGGAAGGTAAGGGATATGGTGAAAGACTATTGCAAAGCATTTATAGCTGAAAACGGATGAAGAAGTATGCAGCAGAATTTATAGGCACATTTGCATTGGTGTTTTGCGGTACAGGTGCCATTGTCATTGACCAGCAAACAGGAGGACAGGTTGGTCATGTGGGCATAGCTATGACCTTCGGGTTTATTGTACTGGCTATGATTTACACTTTTGGCGAAGTATCAGGCGCACATTTCAATCCTGCTGTTACAATTGGCTTTTGGGTTGCCAAACGATTTGACGGAAAACACATAGCCCCTTATATTATCAGCCAGTCGGCTGGTGCATTAATGGCATCTGTGGTTTTAAAATTACTGTTCCCTGCAAACGAATCGTTGGGTGCAACTATACCTGCCGGCAGTAATATGCAATCGTTTGTGCTGGAGTTTATACTCACTTACTTTCTTATGCTGGTTATCATTAATGTATCGCAGGGCTCAAAAGAAACAGGAACACTGGCGGGCATTGCTATTGGAACCACAGTATTGTTAGAAGCTATGTTTGCAGGGCCCATTTGCGGGGCATCTATGAATCCGGCACGCTCACTTGCTCCGGCACTTATCTCAGGAAACCTGCAGTCATTATGGCTATATATTTCAGCACCCATTATAGGTTCAATTGCTGCAACTATTACATGGAGGTTGATGAACCTGAAAAAGATAGTTGCTATAAATCCTAAAACGTAAATACCGGCACCCATAAATGGAATGCCGGCATTTATTATAGAGAGAACAAAAAAACTTACCTGAGTACGTATCCTATGCCTAAACTGTAACTAACCATTGAAATAGGTATAGTGCCGCCTACATGTGTGTAGGTAGAGTTTCCGTATTGGTCGGTATAATGTTGTGTAGTACTAACCATAGGGTCGGCATATATATAGTCCATACCTGCCATTAAAACCGTTCTCCTTAACCTGAAACGAAGGCCGGCCCCAATGTCGGTTGCGAATGAAGAACTGGTGCTGCTGTAAGTATCCCATTCAAAATCCTGGGAAGCTGTAACAGAAGTAGAATTTTCTCCGTAATCAATTTCAGGCAGCGAGCAAATAGCTACACCACCCATTAACCTGAAATCGATTGAAAGACGCTGAATAGGAATAGTGGCAAAGAGTCCGCCCATTATAAAACTTTCCCTGTAAGCGTCTTGCGAAATAGGGTAATAGGTATTCGACTGGTCAGTATATTGAATATTACCTACATACCCATTTATATCCTGCGGGTTCCAGCTGTAATTATACATTAATGCCACCCCGAAATTTGAATGCATTACAGGCATCCCAAGCGAAAGCCCCAGGTTATTACCCGGTAAGGCATAGCCGCTGTAGCCAAGGCCATTTTCTGCCGCAAAGCCTCCCATGGGTTGGCTAATACCCAGGTTAAAGACAAGATACCCGCTTGGAGGTACATTGCCCTCTTGCGGAGGAGGCGGGGGCGGTGGGCTGTTATACTGGGCAATTGAAAGTTTCAGTATTCCTAAAATTAGCACTGTTATAATTACTTTTAAATTTTTCATGACACATGGATTTAAGGTTATTACTCAATTTCCAAGTGCAAGGTAAAAATCAACAGGGGCTTTCGCCCCCGTTTTTATGTAAATGCCCTAAAAGCTTATGTGAAATCTATAAATGAGCAGGTAAAGAATTACTGAAATTGGTTTATTCTTATCACTGTCATGTATTCCCCTACCCTGCTTTGTACCTTTTCAGGGTCGCCCGTATTGTCCCATTCCCCTTCTTTAATAACAGCTTTCACATCTACCGATTGGCCAACCCACTTATCAAGCATTTCTTTAGTAAAGCTACTGCCGTAGCATTTTATAAAGTATTTCTTATCACCTGATACAAACCAATAATCCCAAATGCTTTTAATTACATTATTCCCTTTATCCTTAAAGTTTTCCCTCGTTATTTGCCCCATCATTTCTACGGTATCCTTATCATTCGGTGTGTCTGTTTTACGCATTGGCACAAATACAGTTATTTTCTCCAGTTTATTATCTGCCTTATCTATTAAAAATGCCAAGCCTTTGTATCGGTATGATACATCTATTTCATTTTTGTATTCTTGCTTGTAATCGGGTGTGCCATAAACATCAGTAATATCTTTTAATGTGGATACACCTATTGTAATACCATCAATAGTTTTAGCAGGTGCCAGCGGCCTTTCAAAAGTTAACGAATGTAACCTGGTATCTGAAGTATCTTTCATGCCTGCATAAACATTAAATACAACAGTAATACCCAAATCATAATATTTATAGGTATTACCATATATTGAACCACCACCCATGACATCAGCAATACTCTGGGAAAAATTGTAACTCTTTCCAAGCATATTCATGGCATCTGAAAGGCTTGTTTTGCCTACCTGTAATTTATCTGTTCCCACTCCCGGCTTTACTATATATTCGGGTTTCTTATCTTTCTGAGCAAAGGCTATGCTTCCTATTAAGAAGAAGCAGAGGATTGATACTACTTTTAAGGTTGTTTTCATTCTGTTATTTTATTTAGGCCCGTACTTTTTATACATTTTGTCCAACGCTTTAATCAATGGCTGCACTTCATTAATTGCCTTGCACTTTGCCAGGTAATCTATATCAAGGGCAGTGAAATTAATATCTACACGGCCGTTTACAATTATCTCTATATAATAAGCACATTCGGTATCGGGCCATCCACTGCAGCTGCTTTGAAGTTTACTTATATACGCCGGAGTAATAATGCTTTCTATTTTATTTACCACATCAGTATCACTTGCAATGGCCACCGAATCGGTCATCCATCCATCCCATCCGCTTACCATACCATTAATACCGGCCTCCATTGTAACAGGCAGTTTATCAGGGTCTGTAATACTATCCCGATAAAAATATGCACTGCCGTTTTTATCTACAAATATTCCCCTGAACAAGCCCTTTTCCTGGCACTCCACTTTAAACCACGTACCATTTTTCCTGTCCAGTGGAGGTTTAATATGGAATGTTTTATTGCCTGCTTTAACGCTATCTTGCGCATGAACATAGCCAAATAAGAATAACCCCAAACATATTACAAATAACTTTCTCATCTACCTCGGGAAATGGTGACGTGCATATAGTACCTGCAACACTTTTGCCAATTGCCTTAATTTATCGTAACTGCATATCACGCGGTTTATTTCATTAATGGGCAGGGCATCGTACGATTTTATAGAGCCGTTCAGCACCGTAACCAAGGTATACCCGCAGGCCGTGCGGAAGTTTGAAATGGAATCGGCACAGTGCTCAACCGTAGTTATAAATTCAGGGGTAAGCGTGCTTTTTACAATAGATACCATATCGGTATCGCCAATAAATGATGCCGAAGTGGGTGAGCTTACATCGCCCCAGTAAAAAGTATAACTACCCGATGCGGAAACAAAAATTTCTTTGAAAACAGTATCGGTTTTATCGCAGCGTTCTGCAAATGAAATTCCATCCTTCTTATCGGCCGGGCGCTTTACATGCATGGTAGACGGAGCATCTTCTTGTGCAAAAAGTGAAATTGGTAATATGAGCAGGATGAGTAATGCTTTCATAGACTTAAAGATAGGTATTTAAGTGAAATAAAAATCCCCTTTCCGGTTAAAGAAAGGGGATTGTATCAATGAAAGGAACATGGCCTTATCTATGGCGTCCGCCGCCACCTCCACCGCCTGAACGTACTGGTGTAGGCATTGGCCTTGAACCGCCGTTAGAACGTTGTGGAACAGATTGCGGTGCGCTGTAACTACGCGCAGGGGCGCTATACTGTTGCCTTGCAGGTTGAGGGGCATCGCGCCTTGGCACTTGCTGAACAGGCACATATCGAGTAGGCTGTGGCCTAGGGCTGGTTCTTTCAACCGGTTGTATTTCGGGTTTATACGTGTGCAGGTGGGCATTGTCATATCGCTGTCCCGGCTTCGCAGTGGCGCGCACAGCCACCTGCCTTACAGTCTGGTGTGTAACGGCTTCAACTTCATGACGGTCGGGGCCTCCTGCATATGCTATATGGTGCCTGTCGTCGTAATGGGCTGCATTAACCACTGTAGAATGATGATAGAAATAATCGCAGTTTGCACGCGTCTCATAGTGTCTGTAAACATATCTGTCGGTAATATATCTGTCGCCCACAAACACCCACCAGGCAGAAGCTATACCATAATCACCGGTATATCCAACAGTAATATTCATACCCGGGCCTAGCGGAGCCCATCCGTAATAACCATCGCAATGCCTCCATGCCACCCATGCAGGGCCCCAGTAAATATCGGGTATCCAGTACCAGCCATAGCCTGCATCGTAATTCCAGCGGCCATAGTGGAACGGAGCCCATCCCCATGAATAGTCAGATACCCATGTCCAGCCATATTCGGTATACACCCAGTGGCCGTAATTGGAATAAGGAACAAAACCTACACCGGCATTGGGAATCCATACATAACCATAGTTAGGCATATCTACCCATTGGCCGTAGGGCGAAAGCTCGTTGTAAAACGTTTGTGTTGTTTGCGGCGCTGTATCAGGCGGAGCTACCTGTTGTGCCTCCTGCTGGTCCATTTGCTGGTCCTGTTGCGATACATTGGTATCTCCGGGGTCGGCCGGCTGCATTGATTCATCGTAGTTCGATTGCGCGAAGCTGGTGAAAGGCAATGCCAGCGCCAGGGCGCCTATCAGTGCATATTTTCTGAGGTTTGTCTTCATAATCTTTCGTGTTGATGAGTTAAATATACTTAATTTCTCAGATTCAAAATTAGGCCAGTAAAATGAAAGAAGTATGAAGTATGTTGCAATAACCACACCCGCAAGGGTTTTTACCTGTTAATTAATGTTAAATGACACCCGCTATTTTGCCATATAAAAACTATCCCTTACTTTAGGCTTTGTAATTCAACGAAACCTGCATCGCATGCTGATAGAAAAACCCGCGCGTATTACGTCTATTGACCTGTTAAGGGGCATTATTATGGTTATAATGGCGCTCGACCATTCACGGTTTTTCCTCCATACCGATGAAATGACGCACAACCCACTCGATTTATCGTACACCACCTCTACATTATTTTTCACCCGTTGGATAACCCATTATTGCGCGCCAAACTTTATTTTCCTGGCAGGTATAGCGGCTTTTCTATACGGGCAAAAGCAAGGCGCTAACCTTACCCGCTTTTTAATTACCCGCGGCCTCTGGCTCATTTTTCTAGAGCTGACACTTTTCAAATACTTGTGGATGGGGCATCTTTTCACCAACCTGTTCCCTTTACTGGTTATATGGGCTATAGGAATTAGTATGATTTTCCTGGCATTATGGCGCAAGCTGCCTTTTGGCCTTATGCTTGCAACCGGGCTGATGATGATTGCCCTGCATAACCTTACCGATTCATATAACCCCGACTCCAATACACCTATTGGCGCATTATGGACATTCTTACACAAACCGCAGGGAACATCTGTTGGTAACCTTCATTTTTATGTTCTTTATTCAGTAATACCTTACTTCGGGCTTATATCGGTGGGGTATTGTTTCGGTAGGCTTTACCTGCCAGGGGTTGACCCTGAAAAAACGCCACCGCACCCTTATATTAAGTGGTGTGGCCTGCATAGCTCTTTTTGTGGTGCTTCGCCTTACTAATGTATATGGAGACCCTAAACCATGGGTTTCTTATAACTGGCTGTGGAGCAACTGGGCCAACTATCGTTTCACATTTATGTCGTTTTTAAATACGGAGAAATATCCTTGTTCACTTCTATACATACTTATGACAGTTGGTCCAGCGCTTATCTTCCTTGGCGTAGCTGAAAACCTGAAAAATTCTGTAGCTAGTTTCTTCATTGCCATTGGTAAAGTGCCTATGTTTTATTACATACTACACCTTATTATTTTACGCTCTATCGGGCTTGCGCTTGGCGGCTTAAACCAGTACCGTCTCACAACAGTTTATTTTGCATGGATATTTGTGGTATGCCTGCTTTACTTCCCTTGCAACTGGTTTGCAAAATACAAAGCGGCTAACCCCGGTAAGTGGTGGCTGAGCTACTTGTAGAATTTTGAATTATGAGTTATGAATTTTGAATGAGATAAAGGCTCAGGTTCAGCACTTATATCTTTCCAATATAAACCTGGCGTCCTTGCGCCTTTGCGAGAAAGTACTTTATAGCATACCTTTACACTGTTTTTAAAACCCCAAAAAATTGACTTATGAAAAATATAGTAGTTCTGTTCTCTCTATTAGGGATGTTTCTACAAGGTTGCGCCCAAAAACAGTTAGATATCGGCGATACCATTCCTATGTTCACCCTGCAAAACCAGGATGGCAAAACCTTCAGCATGAAGGATTCTATCGGTAAAAAAATGATTGTTATTTTCTTCTATCCTAAAGACGAAAGTGTGGTATGCACCAAAGAAGCATGTACCTTCCGTGACAGTGCATCTGAATTTATAAAATATGGCGCGCTTGTTATTGGCATAAACCAGGGGAGTGTAGAGAGTCACAAAAAATTTCAGCAAGATGATAACCTACCCTACCAACTACTTAGCGACCCCGATGAAAAAGTGATAAAGGCTTTTGGCGTAAAAGCCACATTGTTTACCGACCGCGTTACTTATGTGGTTGACAAGACAGGAGTAATTGTTTTTAAATATCATGGCCTTACTGAAGGTAGCAAACATCCTGAACAGGTATTGCAGTATTTGAGGGAAGCGAAAAAGTAAACTCCGATTTGATAATTTGATGATGTGCTAATTTGATAATTCCTTCTCATTATCAAATTAGTGAATAATTACGAGTTTATTTGTTGCCTCCACTACTCCATTTACTGAAAGAGTATAGTAGTAAATGCCATTAGGTAAAGCAGATACATCTTCATTCATTGTACCCTTCGCTGAACTTATATTTTGGTCACTTATAAGTTGCCCTATTTCATTATATAACTTTAATATAGAAGTATTTTCTCCTGTTGGCAATTGATACATTATTTCTGTTTGTGAGCTTGCCGGGTTAGGGTAAATTGAAAATTGAGTTGGTTGTTTTTGTACAGTATTTACATTTAAGTAAATATAACCACACGTTCCAATAGAATCATTATTATGTTTAAAGCACTTCAAGCGGTCGTCTCCGAATTCCGATGGACCAATAGGGCCGAGTAACCCGTTCCAGCTTCCCATTCCCTCAACAATTGAATCATATTCTACCATTCCGTCCCAATTTATATACTTAACCGTAAACTGTCGCCTATATGAAGTTCCTATCCAAATAGAGTCAATTTTAGTAACAGTATCATTACCGCCATCTCCTGCCTGATCCAAATAATTGGGTGGCAACCTGTCACCAACTTTCACATTGAAATCATATAACAACTGCTCCGTAGAATCTCTTGTATAATTTAGAGCGCAACATATGTAAACCAATTTCCCTGTATCTTCTCTAATGCATGCGGCTTTTGCATAGTATACCAGCGGAGCAATGGGGAAACCATTGCATTGATCCCAGTCTCCTTCCGATAGTATTTGGTAAATATGCCCATTGATGGTAGTATCAGCCCTAATCATATATTCTAACGTATACGCGCCATCGGATGAAGGAGGGCAAAAATGATTCCCACCTTCCATCCAAAATGCATTTGAATCAGGAAATGGATGATATACATTAAACTGCGCTTTGGCAGAAATAATTGCAGTAAGAAGAATAAGTAATAGTATTTGTTTCTTCATGCAAGTGGGTTTAATAATTCAAATATAGTAAACCTTTCCCAGACTTTCAAATCTGCTCTTACTAGGCTTTGAGCGGGTTACTTATTCTGCCCATGAACAATATACAGCCCGTTACATTGTCGCGTATAACAAAAATGAAGGGATGATTGGCAATAAAATATATCGGCTTCATAGGTGTTGGCCTGGCTGAAGTTATTCTCATCTGTACCTTAGTTGCCGCTGCCGCTTCGGTACCTTTTTCTGAAACGTCTATGTAAGTTTTATGGTCTACAATACTAATATGCAGGCCGTCGTTGGTCATTCCTGTAAAATCGGCCATACTGGTAAATGCTATAGGCATTCCCATTTTCACAAGCACATCGGCTAGGCTAAGGCTTTCCGAAATCCTGAACTTAGGAAGAGACATTACAACCTTGGCCATACTCTTTTCCTGAATTAACTTTTCTGTAATATTTGCGTAATTATTATAATCGAGTATCTTTTCCATATTGTGCACACCGTCCATTTTTCTCGGCAGAAAAACAATCATCGATAGTTTATTCATGTAATAGGGCAAATCAACCGCCTCCATGTCAGAATCCTGGTAGTACATTAACTTATAGGTTCCGTTCATAAAGTCAACGGTTTCGCTGTCGGCGCCATTTGCATAAAAAATGTTCTTTTTGGTAAGGGCCTCAGGAAAAGTGTTTGCCCATCGTGCATCAAAATACATGGCATTAATCAATACCAGTTTTGCACTGGCGTCAAGCCCGCCCGGGCCAATCATGTTATCTATCTTACCATGCGTCTTCTCTCCCACCCAAGTATTTATTTCCTTTCTTGTGCTCTCAATAGCGGATGGGCTTGAAAGTTTCATGTTGGATGCCTTTGCATCATAATACATTTTTATAAGGTCGGTATATGACGAAAGCATTTTAATACCCCCTGCCACCCAAACCGAGTTAGCCATATTAAACTGAATAGCCCTGTTGGTATCTGTAGTATCTTTCTCTATCTTTTCAATAAGGCTCCTGAAGTTTGCTTTAAACGCGTCCTTATCAGCAGTAAAATGCATAACCTTGCAAATCTGGTATGAAGTTTCACCTTTTGCTCCTTCATAGGTCAGCGCCAGTGCCGATGAAACACTGAGCGGAGAAAAAACAATATTCTTGCCCACGCTGTCTGCAATCCGTTTGTACAGGCTGAATGCAAATACATTGTTACTATCGGCAATACTTTGGGGGTTTTTCCCTTCCACAGGCTTATTGATTCCCCTGAACATAAAACCGCCTATGGTTACCAGTAATGAAAGTATAACTATTACTAAAGATCTCATTCTTTTATAATTACCGGCACAAACTTAACTAATACTTTGTAGTAAAACGCGGTGTATAAATAGTAACGAAAACCTAGGCAGAAAAATTGTAATTTTACCGCACTAAAAATCAGTATGGAACCTGTTATATCGATAAAAAACGTCAGCAAAAAGTTTGGCGACTTTGTGGCGGTTGATAATATAAGCCTCGATGTTCAGCAAGGTGAAATTTTCGCTTTCCTGGGCCCAAATGGTGCCGGAAAAAGTACTACCATAAAAATGCTCACTACCCTTTTAAAACCTTCAAGCGGCGAACTGAAGCTGGCAGGGCACAATGTAACCAAAGAACAGGATGCCACACGCCGTGTATTTGGCATTGTTTTCCAGGACCCCAGTCTTGACGATGAGCTTACCGCGCTTGAAAACATGCAGTTGCATGCAGCTTTATATAATGTACCAAAGAAAGACAGGAGCATACGGATTGAAGAACTTATGAAACTGGTTGAACTGTGGGACAGGCGAACAAGTATTGTAAAAACCTTTTCAGGCGGAATGAAGCGAAGGCTTGAAATTGCCCGTGGCTTACTGCACCACCCCAAGGTTTTGTTTTTAGATGAACCTACCCTCGGCCTCGATGCACAGACACGCAATATGCTTTGGAACTATATTAAAGAGTTGAATAAAAAAGAACAGATGACCATTTTCTTCACCACACACTACTTAGGTGAAGCAGAATCGACCGCACAACGCATTGCTATAATTGACCATGGTAAAATAGTAGCTATGGGCACACCCGATGAACTGAAACAGCAAACGGGGGCTACAAACCTTGAAGATGCATACCTTAAGCTTACCGGTACAGGTGTGCGCGATGAAACATTAGATAACGCCGAAGGTAACCGCGAACGATTCAGAAGCTTTATGAAAACACGCCAGCAACGATGAATACTATTTACATATTATGGCTGCGGCAGATAAAACGCTTCCTCCGTTCGGGCATTAGGATTGTTATGGGTTTTGTGCAGCCACTTATTTATATGCTTGCACTAGGTTATGGGCTGAATGCCGTTTTCCAGCAGTCGGGCAAGGGAAGCTACATACAGTTTATTGTACCGGGTATAATTGTACAGACTATTATGTTCACCTCTATGTTCTGGGGTGCCAATATTATATGGGATAAGCAATTTGGGTTTCTGAAGGAGATGCTTGTAGCTCCTGTATCACGTACCAAGATAATGTTTGGCAGTGTATTGGGTGGCGCCACCATTTCACTGGTGCAGGGTATAATATTATTTATCATAGCGCTGCTTCTCGGCTTCCACCCTGTTAACTGGGCCTACCTGCCGCTCACTGTTTTGTTTATGGGTATGCTGGCGCTGGCTGTTATAGGTTTCAGTGCAGGCATCGGAGCTGTGGTTAATGATATGCAGGCATTCGTGGCGGTAAATAATTTCCTGCTTATACCATTATTCTTTCTTTCAAGTGCATTGTTCCCGCTCGACAGCGTACCCACTGCCATGAAAATAATTGCTTCCTTCAACCCTATTTCCTATGCCGTTGATGCCATACGTTTTACGCTCATCAACCAATCGCATTTCGGGTTGCCAATGGATTTTGCAGTGCTTACGGCTCAACCGATATTA
>JABDGY010000030.1 GCA_013285805.1 Bacteroidota bacterium
TAAAAATAGCCCTTTTATTTAAAGCAGATTCTCTTGCACCGGAATAGATCAGTATACCAAATAAAGGCAATGAAACCACTAGAGAAAACAAATGAATATTGGCAAGCAACATAAGAATAAGCATTAGCATCAGGTAATTTCTTTCCGGCTTTGTAAATAGAATACAATAACCTACCAGCAAAAGCCACGTTAAATTATATCCTCTGCTGATAATATTGTATTCATAGAGGAAGAAATAACTGAACACTATCGCAATTGAATATGCTGCAGGGAAAGGGGAATATTTCAGGAATAATACAACTGTAATGGTTGAAACTAACATGCTAAATACCTGCATTGCAGCCGGGTTAGCGGTAACCCGGGTAAAAAGGTACAGTAAAGTATCCCATATGCCTCTGTGGCCTGAATAGTTAGTATTCTCCAGGAATCGGGCAAACGAATGGCTGTCTCTTGCCGCAAGCCATGTATTCAGTTCATCGAGCCACATTTCATGGCGTAAAATACCCAGGCAGCTTAAAGCGGCAAATAGCATTACACCTATTATTCGGGCTACAGAGAACCTATGTTGCATGTTATAGTCAAAATTAGGAACATTCTCATTGGAAATAGCCCGGCATATTATAATTATTGCCGTGTTATTACGTTAACTTGACTATTCTTACAGGCCTTTACCGCAATTATTTTGATTTAATTGGAGAGAGATAATCATCTTATTATAAAACCTATTATCTTAGCAATCGGTATATAACGTTTTTGAAAAGCGAGTGAATTTTTTTAACTATTTAACATTACTAAAAGCCACTGCAAGGCTCAGAAAGGCACAAAAAGCTTTCGCAATCAACACCTTGGTTGTTATTGCGTTATGCATGGCTTTGCCTTTTCATTCATTAGCGCAGAAATTTGTCGACCCTCGCGATGCCGATACTTACTATAAGGAGAAGAACTACCTGGCCGCTATGAAAGGTTATAAAGAACTTGTAAAAGCTAACCCTACTAATGCCGAATACCGCTATAATCTGGGTATGTGTTACCTCAATAGCAATATTGATAAATCACAAGCCGCACAATATTTTGAATGGATTGTGAAATTGCCCAAATTCGACTATGAAGTATGGTATGAATTAGGTCGCGCTTATCATTATGCAAATAAGTTTACCGAGGCCATTCAGGCATTTAACAAGTTTAAAGAACATACTTCTTCCGCTACTGATAAAGCAAAGGCCGATAAAGAAATAGAAGAATGTAATAATGGCATTCAGCTTGTAAAATACCCTTTAAATGTTTCTTTTGAAAATGTGGGCAAGAATATTAATTCTCCTTATCCCGATTATTACCCCCTTGTAAGTTCCGATGAATCTATACTTATCTTTACCAGCCGCCGCCCGGGCGGGGCAGCCCAGCAACCCGAAGTAGATGGTTACTACTCTTCAGATATTTATATATCTCATGCAGTAAACGGGGTATGGCAAAAGGCAAAATCAATTGGCTCGCAAATAAACACAGCCGATGATGAAGAAGCCGTAGGATTAAACCCTTCGGCTAATGAATTAACTATTTACCTTGACCATATTGACAATTTTGGCGACATCTACTATGCACAGCGCAAAGGCAACACTTTTTCAAAGCCAATAAAATACAATCAAGCCATTAATTCAGGTTTTGAATCTTCAGGCAGTATTTCACCCGATGGAGCCGTTTTGTTTTTTGCGAGTAACCGTGCCGGGGGCTATGGCGAAACCGATATTTATATGGCCAAAAAACTACCGAATGGCGAATGGGCAAGCCCACAAAACCTTGGCCGTAATGTAAACACCCAGTATAAAGAAGATTTTCCCTGGCTCGATCTGGATGGTACAACACTATATTTCTCTTCGCAGGGGCACAGCACTATGGGCGATTTTGACGTGTTTAAAACCCAATGGCTCAACCCCGACAGCGATAACTGGTCGGCGCCACAGAACCTCGGTTACCCTGTTAATACTTCCGGTGATGACCGCTGTATTTCATTTACAGATAAGCATAATGTGGCCTACATTTCACGCGTTCATCCCGACGGGTATGGCGATTACGATATTTACCGCATTATTTTCCATGATAACCAGAGATATGCCATTGTAAGGGGAAAGATAATAACCGCCGATTCAACCAAGCCGCTGGAAGGCACTATTACCGCTACCGACCCCAAGAATCCCGATCAGCAGCCCTTAACATTTAAGCCCACAAGGAACGGGAAATATGTTATGGCCCTTATGCCGGGTATTTACGATATTTCTATTGAGTGCGACGGTTATCCTACGCTAAAGGATAAGCTTATTATTATGGACCTGAATTCCTTCCAGCCCGAAACCATAAAAGACTATTCTTTAGTGCCCCAGCAACAACAACCCGCACCCCCTCCAAACAATGACAAAAACAAGCCTAAGTCTCCACCGCCCAATCGCGTTCATTGACCTTGAAACCACTGGCACCAGCATTGGATCTGACCGTATTGTCGAAATTTCTATACTTAAGCTCCTCCCCGATGGCAGCGAAGAAGTTCACACCTTAAGAGTTAACCCTACTATCCCCATACCGGCTGAAGTATCGGCCATACATGGCATATTTGATAAAGATGTAGCCGACTGCCCTACTTTCAAAGAACTGGCTCCCAAACTTTTCCAGATTATAGACCCTTGCGACCTGGCCGGATATAACTCCAATAAGTTCGACATTCCTTTGCTGGTTGAAGAGTTTCTGCGGGCTGAGCAGGATTTTGATATGACAAACCGCAAGTGCATTGATGTACAGAACATTTTTCATAAAATGGAACAGCGCACGCTGGCTGCAGCATACCGCTTTTACTGCAGTAAGGAACTGGAAAACGCACACAGCGCCGAAGCAGATGTTAAAGCCACCTACGATGTATTGCTGGCCCAGCTTGCTAAATACGACAGCCTGCAAAACAATGTTTCCTTTCTGCATACTTTTTCAACCATGAACGATAATGTTGACCTGGCAGGCCGCATTATACGCGATAAAAAAGGCGTGGAAGTATTTAATTTCGGCAAGCATAAAGGCAAACCGGTGCTTGAGGTATTTAAAAACGAACCTTCATACTATAATTGGATGATGGATGGCGATTTTCCGCTTTCTACTAAAAGGGTACTAACCATGCTGAGGCTTAAGGCGTTTAATAAATAGAGCAGGAATAAGATTCAAAAACGCGGTATTTTATTCTTAAAATTCTATTGCATTGCCTGTCAGTGGCTTAGTTGCGGGTAATATGGGTATTTGCTTTTCTTAATATTCAGGTCATGTAGCTTCCCGATTATTGTAATCTAAAATTATTTATATGTTGTTACACCCCCCCATTGATAACTACATCGAATTAGATGAACATGTTCAACAACCCCACTCCCGCAAGGAACTTGATGATAGTATAGTGTATGCAAAACGCATACAAGATGGCATGATGCTTAAAGAAAGGCACCTGCACCGCATTTTCCCTGAGTCCTTTATATATATGCGGCCCCGCAACATAGTGAGTGGTGATTTTTATTGGTTTACAAGGCTATATAATAAGGTAATTATAGCCGCAGCCGATTGCACAGGTCATGGAATACCCGGTGCACTAATGTCGATACTTGGAATAAACCTGCTTAACCAGATAGTAATAGAAGAAAAAAATACCGACCCGGCCTTTATTCTGCACAGGCTCGACCATAAAGTGACCAAGGCCTTCGGCTATACCCAGGATATAATAGATGAGGCGTTTAAAGATACCCATAACGATGGTATGGATTTAAGCATTTGCTGTATTGATATTTCAGCTATGACTATGACATTTGCAGGAGCATACAGGCCCATATACTGGATAAGAAACGGGGAATTAAATGAAATGAAGGGCAACAGGCGCCCTATTGGCGGCTCGGGCAGCGACAGGATATTCACAAATCAATATCTTGATTTAGTTGAGGGCGACAAAATATATATGTTCAGCGATGGTTATGCATCACAGTTCGGTTACCTGCTCAATAAAAAATTCTCATCGGCTAAAATGAAGGAAATACTGCTTTACATAAGTACCTTACCTTTTCATCAGCAGAAAAGCGAGTTGGAAAAGTCGTTTATGGCCTGGAAACTGCAGGAAGAGCAAACTGACGATGTGCTGGTAATGGGTTTTGAAGTTTAATCCTTAAACAAAAATCCCCTTACTTATATTAAGTAAAGGGAAATCTGTATTAGCTTTGTGGGCCCAGCAGGACTTGAACCTGCGACCAACGGATTATGAGTCCGCTGCTCTAACCGTCTGAGCTATAGGCCCGCTCTTTATAAGAGGCTGCGAATTTAAAGATTTGTGTTATACTATGAACCAAATTGTTCCGAAAAATATTACTTCTGTCATATTCGACCTTGGCGGGGTGTTGTTTGATATAGACTATACCCTTACTCAGAAAGCTTTTATAGCGCTGGGCGCGGCCGACTTCGATAAAGCTTACTCGCAGCATATGCAACATGGCCTGTTCGATGACTTTGAAAAAGGTAAGGCTTCTCCGGCCATGTTCAGGACTGAAGTAAAAAAGTGGTTGCCGGCTCACACAACCGAAAAGCAGGTTGATGAAGCATGGAACGCCCTTTTAATAGGCTTTCCTAAGGAAAAAGTTGAACTGGTGAAGAAGCTGAAGGGCAGGTATAATTTATTCTTATTGAGCAACACTAATGAAATACATTTGCCGGCCGTTATTGACATGATGGATAAAGCCCATGGTCCGGGTATAATGAGCGAGCTATTTGAAAAGGAATATTATTCATGTAAAATGGGAATGCGCAAGCCCGACAAAGAAATTTTCGACAAAGTGATTGAAGAAAATCTATTAGACAGGGCCACTACTTTATTTATTGATGATTCTATTCAGAATATAAAAGGAGCCGCAGTAGCAGGTATACAAACCCTGCATTGCACAAGAGAAATAAGCTTGTTCAATTTTTTCGGGAATTAACCTTTTATTTCTCCGGAGGGATCCCTTTGGGACTGGCAAAGTTCCACCAGCACGCCGTTAGTGCTTTTAGGATGCACAAAGCAAATAAGCTTATTATCGGCCCCGCGTTTAGGTACGTCTGATAATAATGTAAATCCCATTTTTTTTAGCTTCTCCATTTCGGCCACAATATCGTCTACGTCAAATGCAACATGGTGCAGGCCCTCGCCACGCTTTTCAATATACTTGCTTATAGGGCTATCGGCAGTGGTGCCTTCAAGCAATTCTATTTTGCTTTCGCCTGTTTTAAAAAAGGAAGTGATAACGCTTTCCGATTCTACACTCTCTTGCTTATAAGGAGCGCTCCCCAACAGCGCCTCATATACTTTGTTTGCAGATTCTATATTCTTCACTGCAATGCCCAGGTGTTCTATTTTCCTTATCATGGCTATCGGTTATAAAAAAGAAACCCTGACGGTTTGGTCAGGGTTTACATATTATTACAAATACATGTTATTTCTTAATGAAGTTACCCATACTGTTATCGTAGTTCAGGTAATAAACGCCTTTCTTCAAGTCGTTGCAGTCAATTTTATCTCCAAAACCTCTCTTCACAATATTGCCATACTCATCATATATCTCATACATGGTAGCTGAAGTGAAGTAAATAAAGTCTTTTACTTTTTCCGGGCTGAAGGTTACAGGAGGGCTGCTTGAATTATAGTCGGCAGGGTTTGAAAGGCGTGGCTGACCGGTATAGTCGATTTGTTTTACCCTGAATTTGTTTTTACCTGAATTGGGTGATACTTTAAATTCATAGTCGTGTGCATCAGGGCTTCCTATACCATCAACTTCGCCCACCTTCACCCATTTGTTCCACCTGAATTGTTCAACAACATAGGTAAGCTTTCCGCTTTCATCCTTTGCTGACCATTTCAAGGTGCTGCTTTTATCGTCTACACCAATGGCTGTAATATTAAATGTGCTCTTAGGCTTCAGCACCTCAGGGTTTAGCACCTTGGGGGTACAGTCATCTTTATGTTCAATCTTTACTACAACCTTATCGCCCGGTTTAAGGTTAAGGTTTTTAAAATCTATTTCAAAAGCACTTGAGTTTACTTCATCGGTAGTAACCTGTCCGTTAACACTTACTTCCGTTGCACAAAAGCCCACACCGCTACTGGCAAAGGGGTTCTGCACATAAAGATTCTTGCCCTGGTAGTTACCTTCAAGGATGATAACTCCGGCATTTGCGAGGCTAAAAACGCATGTAAATACGCTTGTAACTAATATTAATCTTCTCAATTTAAGGCTCACTGTAGGCACAAATATAGAAAAACTCAACTTTATAATACTCCTGGTCTCCAATTTTTTGCGCTGCAATATTAAAAACTTAATTCCACATTTGAAAGAGTTTTTTGTTTTTTTGTATTAACAGGGTGAAAAACACATTTTTTAGCCTTTATTTCCCGCGGAATATTATTTTTGCAGAAAAACGCCCCGCTTGCATTTTATGAAAAGACTTTTATTGCTATCTGCCCTGGTATGTATGGTATGTGCCAACTACTCCTGTAATACATCGGGCGGTGCCAGGAATAAGAAGACTGCCAAAGGTTCCCGGGTATATGGAGGTACTTTGCACCTGAACGAAATTACCCCTGTTATTAACTTATATCCTTATTACATTTACGATAACGTTTCCTATGCCATTTCATGCCAATTATACGATGGACTGGTAAAAATTAACCCAAAAGACCTTTCTATTGTACCGGATATTGCAAAAAGCTGGGAAATTAGCGATAGCGGCACTACCTATACCTTCCATTTACGTAAAAATGTTACTTTTCAGGACGACCCCTGTTTTCCTGACGGCAAGGGCCGTAAGGTTACAGCTTCCGACTTTAAGTATTCAATGGAAAAACTATGCACAGCCAACCCCAGTAACGTGGTCTATTCCATTACTTTCCAGGGAATTGTAGAAGGAGCTGACAAATATTATGAGCAGAGCAAAAACAGTGGCAAGCCTTCATCGGGCATAAGCGGGGTGAAAGTCATGAATGACTCTACTTTGCAGATAAAACTAGTTAAGAAGGATCCTGTTTTCCTTAATATGCTGGCTGGTTGCGGTGGTTTTGTTATAGCCCCTGAAGCGGTTGAAAAATATGGTTCAGGCCTGCATACCGGTACCGGGCCTTTTATCTATAGCCCGGCCAGCGACTCAAGCCGGATTATTCTTACGGCTAACCCGAATTATTTCAGGTCGGACAGCCTTGGTAACGTACTTCCCTATCTCGATTCCGTAGTTATCACCTTCATTCCCAGCAGGAACGATGAGTTTAAAGCCTTCCAGCAGGGAAAAGTCGATTATATAGCCAGTGTTCCTTCTAACCAGGTTGACAAGATGGTTGAAGAGCAAATATCTGATTTTCAACATAAACCACCAAAGTATCTTCTTTCAAGGGTTCCTGAAATGTCGACTCGTTACTATGCCTTTAACCTAACAAAAGCTCCTTTTAATGATATAAGGATCCGTAAAGCGTTCAGCCTTGCCATTGACCGAAATAAGATAGTAAGCGAAGTATTACAAGGGGAGGCTTTCGCACCGGGCTTGCATGGTATTACCCCTCCTTCCTTCATGTATTCTAAAAATCCTGCCGATAACTATGATATCTCAAGTATCAAAGGTGATTCACTGAACGTGGAAATGGCTAAAAAACTAATGAGTGAGGCCGGGTTCCCCGATGGCAAAAATTTCCCGCCTGTTACCCTTGAACTTAACGGTGAAGGTGGAACAAATACTAGTGTTGCCCTTGAAGTACAGAAAGAATTGCTGGGTAACCTGAATGTAAATATCAACTTCAACATTGTTTCTTTCGGGCAAAAACTGCAGGATGAAAGAGAATTAAACTACCAGATGGTGGGAACCGGTTGGACAGCAGACTATGCCAATCCTGCCGATTTTCTTATGTTGTTCCTTGCATCTAACGCCCCCGATTCTGCTTCACAGCCGTCATATTACAATTCTACACGCTATAAGAACCCGGAATATGACAGGCTTATTGAAATGGGCCGTTCTGCAAGCACCACCGCTGAAACGTATAAATTCTACAAGCAGGCCGAGCAAATGGCTATAAGCGATGCACCGGTTATTATACTCTGGTACGATCAGAATTACAGCCTTACCCGCTGGATAGTAAAGGACCTGTTTCCGAACTCGATGAATTATCTTGATTTATCTACGGCATATATTGATATGCGGGGAGCAGCCGGCAGTGCCGATTCAACAAAGAAAAAATAAACCTGTGACTACAAGAACTCCTATGTGGATTCGTTTGGTTGCTGCAACAATGCTGGTAGCATTTGTTTATTATTTTGCCGGTTATAGGTTATTCAGTTATATTCTTACTCTTCACGCAAAATCAGAGGCTGCTTTGGTAATTAAGAACAAGTCTTCCGTTGAAACTTTAACCATGAGCACTGAAGAATTCAGTCAATTAAAATGGACTGAAGATGGAAAAGAATTTACCCTTGACGGGCAGTTATATGATATAAGCACTGCTACAAAAACCAATGATGGTTATGTATTGAAAGTATATTGTGATAAAAATGAAACCGGTTTGGTAAAATCGTTTCATGATTTTGTGAAAGAGCTTTTCCCTGCCGACAATACCAAGGACAGCAAGGATGCCGAAGGGTTTATGTCAGCATTCCAGAAAGAATATTTACAGGTAGATAAATTTCAACTTAACTCCCCTTCTGCTATTTCGTTTGTAAACTATTCCGATAGTTTCACTATCCCGACACAAGTATCCGGTTCGGGAGTATGGCACCCGCCAACTGTTTGCTAATATTTATTTTAAGAGCCTGAATCCTATTGAATATAAGGTTCAGTGTATTAGTGCACTTGCTGCACTCTTGATATTTATTACCAAACACACAATATTTCTTTGCCATGAAAACTATTAAATATATTTTCGCTTTCATTCTGTCAGGCCTGTTTTTACCGGTGCTGGCACAGAATTCGCTTACAGGAAAAATTTCAGATTCAGCAAGCGGCAATACATTGCCCGGTGCCGTAATTTATATTCCCGACCTTAAGGTAGCGGCCCAATCAGGCGCTGATGGTACATACACTTTAGATAATATACCTAAAGGAACTTTTGTAGTAGAAGTACGCATACTTGGATACCAGGTAATTTCAGAAGCTATTAAAATAGATGGAGCTGTAACACAGAATTTTAAACTCGTTCAATCAGAGTTCCAGGAAGATGAAGTGGTTGTAACCGGTAATTCAAAAGCATCGGAAGCACAACATAATCCGCAACCCACTACCGATGTAACCAACGAATACATTAACCAACACTCTTCAACAAACGTAATTGATGCCATAGCAACAGCACCCGGTGTCGCTGTAATTACCGACGGACAAAGCATTGGCAAGCCTATTATAAGAGGGCTAGGATATAACCGCGTTCTTACTATAAATGATGGTGTTGAACAGGTTGACCAGCCCTGGTTCGATGAGTTTGGTATTGAAGCAGACCCCGATGCCGTGAACAGGTATGAAATATTGAAAGGCCCCGGTTCGCTAGCATATGGCTCCGACGCTATTTCGGGCGTACTTAACCTTATACCCGAAGATCCGCTGCCTGCAGGTGAAACCAAAGGAGATGTTTTATTTAATTATCAAACCAATAACGGTTTAATAAATAATATGTTCCACATAGCAGGTACGTCAATGAAGGGTATTTCATGGAGCTTACGGGCAGATAATATAATGGCGCATGCTTACCAGGACCCCTATGACGGATATGTACTGAATTCGCAGTTCAGCAATTTCAATACCGATGGAACCATAGGCATACACAAGAAATGGGGATACTCGCAAATACACCTTAGTTATTTTTATATGAATACAGGTATTGTAGACGGAACACGTGATTCAGCAGGTAACCAGTTAATACCTAAATATTACCCGGGCATTACCCCTACTCCTCCTTTCCCATTTGCATACGTAGAACCTGACCAGCAGGATATGAAAGACTATACACCATTCGTAATTTATCAATACATACATCACTATAAATTTGTATGGGATAATAGCTTTGCGGTTGGCAATGGCGCTATTAAAGCCATCTTCTCATACCAGCATAATCAGCGCCAGGAAATGAACGACCCTACACAGCCCGACACAGCAATCATTTATTATGATTCGAAGGCTGTAACTTTCGATGCACGTTACGTTTCTCCTCAAATCGGTGGCTTTAATTTCTCGGTTGGCACAAATGGTGTAACTCAAGATTCCAAGAGTTTAGGCTTTGTGCAACTTATTCCCGATTATAATTATTTCCAGATAGGCGGTTTTGCTATTGCCAGCGAAAAACTTGGCAAACTTAACCTGAGCGGAGGCATACGTTACGACACCCGCACATTTACAGGTGGAGAAAAATGGATTTCAACCGATACCCTTACCCCCCAAAAGCCTGTACCACCTAATTCACCTAACTCATTTGAAGAATTTCAACCATTTACCACTATATTCAGCGGCATGTCGGGCAGCATTGGCGGTACTTACGATTTCAGTAAAACCACTTACGCCAAGTTGAATATTGCACGTGGCTGGAGAGCCCCTAACGTAAACGAGTGCGGTGCAAATGGTGTGCACGATGGTACGGTAGTATACGAATTAGGCGACAATAATATTAAACCTGAAACAAGCCTGGAAGAAGACATTGCCTTTGGAGTAAATTCAAAAGATGTGAATTTTGAAATTGACGGCTTCGTAAATACCATTAGTAATTTTATTTATGCCAGAGGCTTGTTAAGCCAAATACCCGGAAACGGAGATTCAGTGAGCAACGCCCTGAGCGTAAACGGCACTTTATTTCCCGATGCGCCTGTATTTAAATATGTGAACGGTAACGCCCAGCTTGAAGGGGGAGAAATAACCCTCGACATTCACCCTTCAGGTTTAAAATGGTTAGAAATAAACTCTACCGTAAGTTATGTTACAGGTGGCCTGACAGGAATTAACGATTCTACAAAATACCTGCCATTTGTTCCTCCTATGCGCATTACAGGAGATGTAATTTTCCACATTGGAAAAGTTTGCTCATTCCTTAATGATGCTTATTTCAGGTTTGGTGTTATTAATGTTGCACAACAAAGCGATGTGTACAGGGAAGCTGCTATATACACTGCGCTTAGCTCTGCAGCAACTCCATTTGAATATGCAGCCAGCCAGAATGCTGAAGCCGGTTACACCCTGTTCAATGCAGGTTTAGGTGGACACATATTAAAACATAGCGGCCGAGAAGCTTGCGAAATATTTGTAATTTGTAATAACCTGCTTAACACAGGCTATATGGATTATATGAGCCGCTTTAAATACTATCCTGTTAACCTGGCAACCGACAGGGTTGGCGTATTTAACATGGGCAGGAATATTAGTTTTAAACTTATCATTCCCATTGGCTTCAACGATAAGGGAGAAGCAGAAAAGGATTAATGCTGTTTCTCATTATTTAGTAAAAAGCCCCCCGAGTACTCGGGGGGCTTTTTTCATTAAATATTTCAGGATACAATTTATTATCTTTGAAGTGTAATACGGCAACCACCAATATGACCAGCAAAAGCCTTCTATTTTCTTTTCCCATTTTCTGCCTGTTTACGCACACATGCTTTTCCCAGGCAACAGATGGTAACGATATAAATCAGTTAAATAAGATACCGGTAAGAATTGATAGCGTTAAAACATACGAAAAAGGATATCGTGAAAACAAAACCGTCATTAGCGATAAAGAATACTTTTCTTACCACACCAATATATTTGGAAGAGATACTATTATAAGAGGTTGGACAATGAACAATAAGTACCTGAAAGCAGTTAAAGCAGGGGACCTTATCGTGTTCTATTATGATATAGTCCCTGCGCTGGATGAAAACACAATGAACTCCGGACGGAAATCAAAGGCAAAAAATACAATTCAGTTTAATTATGATCCTAATGCCTCATTTGAAAAAAAACCAAATAAACCAAAAGGTCATTTCGATTCTTTTCGTTTATGGATACCCGGGCACGCACGAAGTCCGGTTTTTCAATATTTTACTTTTTATGTTAATGGGGATTCCACGTTTGCTCAAATAGATAGCATAACAAAACGCTGTGTATATTTTTCACTCATCACCCCGGTTAATGGTTATCCTGTAAAAGAAGAACGGCTAATAGTAAATAAACGGTTTTTCAGGAAAGCAAGGCCGGGAGACATCTTTAAAGTGCGTTATGATATTGGAAATACAAATAGTTTCATTATAATACCTGGTGAACCATTACTAAATAAGCATACAATAATTGATACTTCGTTAGCCATTACTACACCGGTCAAACGCTATAGTATAGATGGTGATTCACGTATTGATGAGCTCAGAATTAAATTTACACCTAAGGATTCTACTATTCTGCGCATTGTAAAAATTCCGTTTGTTATTACAGGAAGTAATAAAGGGGCAGACTTATATAAGGATTCCCCTGAATTAATGCAAAAAAGAAAACTGCTTGTAATGTATGAAAGAAATAACCCCGATAAGGTCTACCTGGTAACAAAGCCACCAGCTGACACCAATACTTTTCACTATCGCCCACATAATAACCTGGTTACCATAAATATTATCCCCACTACAATGACTTTAGTTGGATACGAGCGCAATTTTTTCCACGCGTTTTCTCTTGGGATTGATTGGAGTTACTTTTGGCCTGATATAGGAACTGCAGGCGGTAGCAATAATGTTTATGGCTTCCATGATAATGATGGTAACGGTCAACATAGCGACATCCACCAATCTTATTATAATATAGGGCAACTAAACAGATTTGATTTATATTTTACATTGGGAGACCTGAGAGGTTTCTTTGTCAAGATATTCTATAGCTATGAAATAGCTAAAGGGCTACAGCAGATTTATTTTAATACACCTACCCAAGGGTTTCCCGATTCTTCAGTAACTGCATGGCTTGCAGCTAGCCCCAATAATAAAGTTTATTACCGTAAAATTAATTTCAATGCATCGGGCTGGGGCCTTGGGATTGGCGGTAATTTTTTTCTTGACCGTAAAAATCGGCTAATGGCAGGAATTGATGTGGGTATGCAACTTGCATATATACCTTCTTCAGCTAAGGAGCCCATATTTATAAATGGAGTAGAATACTACTATCAATACACTCCCGCCTGGGAAGACACAATTAATTTTGAAGAATACGGGCATATTACCTTCTCTTACAGGTTTTGAATAACTTGTACCTTATCCTTCTTCCCTGCAATTTTTACTTCTTCAGTATAACAATCTTCTTCACAACTATGCCATCGGCAGTAGTCATCTTTAACGAATAGATACCGTTCTGTAAATCCTGGATGTCTAGTGTCCTTTTAGTTATACCGGCATGTTGTTCATTAAACTGCTGGTTATAAAGGGTACGCCCGAACTCATCAATAACGCTTACCGTTATATCTTCTTCCTTAGCTAATATATAGCTCAGCGTAAATAAACCGTATGCAGGGTTAGGGCTTACAACAAATGAATTTCCGTTTAACGATAATTCATTTATGCCCGTAGGTACAAATGGTATACTGCCATTTGAGAAAGACCTGTTACTGCTAACATCGCTCGAATGCCGAGATGTATGCCTATGTGTTGGTGTACAACCACCAGAAGGGTTACCTGCTTCTATCATGTAAACAGTGTCGCCCGGAGGAGGCGTATCAATATATGTCAACGTTCCGCTTGGCACTGAATCGAGCAGTGTTAGCGTACTTAAATTCTTTCCACGGTAAATGTAGTACATAGTTGGTGTGAATCCGACATAAGGAGTCCAGTATAGACTATCTGTGCCTGAGGTCATTTTCACCTGCAAGTAAATAGTAATATTAGTCGGGCTCAAAGCAGATTCTCCGCAGGAGTCAACCGTCGAGATTTCATATTTTGCCTGCCCTCCATTAGGATTAGATGCGGTATCAATAAATTCACTCAGGGCTGTATCGGGTACAGTGCCTATTAGCGTCCATCCCGATGAAGTGGAATCATAAATATTAAAGAACCCATCAGGCGGTGAATCATTTCTTCCCCATATTATAATGTTCTTATTAAGTGCTGTATCAACACTCACGACACAGATAGTCTGGTCGTAATTATTCACACAGGGAGGGTTCACTGTTACAGTTACGGTAATTGGGGGGTAACTTCCGCAAGGGGTTGTTACCATAACCGTGTAGGTGGTGGTTACTAAAGGATCTGCATAGGTGCTGGCTGAATCGGGATATGTAACACCCGTAGCAGGTACCCATGTAACTGTATACGAAGTAGATGAGGACGAAGTGGACAATGAATCATTTACGGTTACCTGCAATAGGGTGCTGTCACCCGCTGTTATAGTTGTGGGGCTTGCCGTGGCAGTAATTGTAAGCGTATCGTGAACAATTGAATAAGAAGCAACTGTACTACATCCGGTAGAGTCTTTAACTGTTACTGAATATGTTCCGGGACCTAACCCCGTAATGCTCGATGTTGTTTGCCCGGTGCTCCAACTATAACTATATGGAGGTATACCTCCGGACGCACTTGCTGTTGCTGAACCGGCATCGGCTGAGCAGTAATAAGGTGTGGTTGATACTGTGGCAGCTACGGTACATCCTATAAAGACAGTCACTGTATCTGTTAGTACGCCGCAAGGGGTAGTTACCGAAACAGTATAGGTGGTGGTAGCTGTAGGTGAAGCATTGGTTGTAGCCGAAGTAGGGTTTGCAACTGAAGCTGAAGGCGACCATGCTACTGTATAAGAAACTGAAGAAGATGATGTAGATAACGAATCGTATAAATTTACTTGCAATGAAGTGCTGTTACCCGATTCAATTGTATTAGGGGTTGCAGTAGCAGTTATATAAAATGTGGTGGCTGCGATAGAAAACGTATCTAAAACACTGCATCCGTTAGAATCTTTAACTGTTACTGAATAGCTACCGGCTGTTAATCCCGTTACACTGGAAGTAGTTTGTCCACTGCTCCACGAGTAGATATAAGGCTGAACACCATTTGCCGCGGTGACAGTTGCAGTACCCGCATCAGCAGAACAATAATAGGGAGTAGAAGTTACACCTGCTGTAAGTGAACATCCGATGTTAACTGTTACAGAATCTTTCATTGTTCCGCATAAGGAACTGGTTATAGTAACTGTATATATTGTTGCTGCTGCAGGATGCGCATACGTATTTGCCGAATCGGGGCTGGTAACAGATGTTGAAGGCGACCATACCACTGTAAAGGAAGGGGAAGAAGAGGATGTGGATGAGTCTATTAAGCTTACATATATGTTTGAACTGTCGCCCAACTCAATTGTAGTTGGCAAGGCATATGCAGACAAGGTGCAACCTGTACTCAAGGCTTTATGGCTCTTTTTAGGACCATTGCCCCACATTTGGAAGCTAACCAGTAAAGCGACAACAAAGAATAGTAGTTTTTTTAGTTTCATGCGAGTGTTCTATTAATCAATTTACGCAAATATATCACTATTATTTGTCTTTCCCAATAGGCGCCTTGGGCACCCTTTGGGGTGGGGCATCGCTACATATTCCTCCTGTACTGACCTTATCTGCCCCATTCCTTACTTTAATATATTGAGTCCTTGAGTCGATTATACCAGATATTATAGAAAACTTATCTTTAATATAAATTCTATCAATCGTTTGAAAGTAATTTCGAAAATATTCCTTTTTCTAAGTTTGGTAAATAGTACAATCTTGTTTGCTCAAAAAAGGAACCCGCCTCCAATTGCAAAAACAGTATTCGATTCTTTATTTCCAAAAGCCGAGAAAGTAGAATGGGACACAGGTAAATACCCTGACTATGATACAATAACATTTAAAACACACATGGTTCCTGTATTCCATGCTTACTTTGATTTAAATAAGCAAAGCGGCAGCGCTACTTTTGATTCAAATGGAATATTCATACAAGCGCATATTCATCTCCAAGACACTTGTCTTCCAACCAAAGCACTGGAATATTTGAAAAATAAATATCCTAAATTCTTGATAATAAAGACCGTTTATTTGATAAGTAAGTTTAAGGTTAAAACTTTTCTTGTGTTCCTTTGTCCTGAAAAGAGGCCAAAATGTGATGAGAACCCACGTGTACTTTTTGATGAACAGGGGAATTTCTTGACGTTTTATCCTTGGAGATAGTTAGATACTTGCCCTGCTTGGGGAAGGAGCGAGGCAAACACTACATATTCCTTCTATATTGCCCGCCCACTTCAAACAGGGCATTGGTAACCTGCCCCAGCGAGCAATACTTTACAACCTCCATCAATTTCTCAAAGAGGTTTTCATTATGTATAGCAGCCTGCTGCATTTCCTTTATAAGCTTTGGTATTTTATCAGCATTGCCTTTGTGCAGGTCCTTCAGCATTTTTATCTGGTATTCCTTTTCCTCCTTAGTAGAACGAATTACTTCTTTGGGTATAATACTTGGCGAACCCTTAGATGAAAGAAATGTATTTACACCTACGATAGGATATTCACCTGTATGCTTCAATCGCTCGTAATACAAGCTCTCTTCCTGTATTTTGCCGCGCTGGTACATGGTTTCCATTGCGCCAAGCACGCCGCCACGCTCAGTAATTCTATCAAACTCAGCCATAATGGCTTCTTCCACAAGGTCGGTTAGTTCTTCAATTATAAATGAACCTTGCAATGGGTTTTCATTTTTTGCCAATCCAAGCTCACGATTAATGATTAACTGAATAGCTATTGCACGGCGAACGCTTTCTTCAGTTGGTGTGGTTATAGCTTCGTCGTAAGCGTTTGTATGCAGTGAGTTGCAATTATCATATATAGCGTAAAGTGCTTGCAATGTAGTTCGTATGTCGTTAAAGTCAATTTCCTGTGCATGCAATGAACGGCCTGATGTCTGAATGTGATATTTCAACATCTGCGAACGCTCATCAGCTCCGTATTTCAGTTTCATGGCCTTGGCCCATATACGCCTTGCCACACGGCCTATTACAGCATATTCGGGGTCTATACCATTGCTGAAGAAGAACGACAGGTTAGGCGCAAAATCATCAATATTCATTCCGCGCGACAGGTAATATTCCACATAAGTAAAACCATTGGCAATGGTAAACGCCGTTTGCGAAATAGGATTAGCGCCTGCCTCCGCAATGTGGTAACCAGATATAGAAACAGAATAAAAATTACGTACTTTATTATTGATAAAATATTGCTGCACATCGCCCATCAATCGTAATGAGAACTCAGTGGAGAATATGCAGGTGTTCTGTGCCTGATCTTCTTTTAAAATATCGGCCTGTACTGTACCGCGCACCTGTGAAAGCGTAAATGCTTTTATTTTTTCATATACATCCTTCGGCAAAACCTGGTCGCCTGTAACGCCAAGCAACATAAGCCCAAGGCCATCATTACCTTTTGGTAATGCTCCCTGGTATGAAGGACGCTTTACACCTTTCTTCTTATATATCTCAGCTATCTTTTTCTCAACCTGCTTTTCCAGTTTATGCTCTTTTATATAAAGCTCGCACTGCTGGTCAATTGCGGCGTTCATAAAGAATGCGCAAATAATTGATGCCGGCCCGTTAATGGTCATTGATACCGATGTCCTGGGGTCGCATAGATTAAACCCTGAGTATAACTTCTTCGCATCATCCAAGCAGCAGATAGACACACCCGAGTTACCAATCTTCCCGTAAATATCGGGACGGTAATCAGGGTCGCGGCCATAAAGTGTAACAGAATCGAACGCAGTAGAGAGCCTTTTAGCAGCCATACCTGCACTTACATAGTGGAAACGCTTATTGGTACGCTCAGGCCCGCCTTCACCGGCAAACATACGCGTAGGATCTTCTTCCGTACGTTTAAACGGATAGACACCGGCGGTATATGGAAACTTGCCCGGGAAATTCTCCTGTAACACCCAATGCAATATTTCGCCCCAGGCTTTATAGCGTGGAACGGCTATTTTAGAAATGAGCGTATGCGAAAGCGATTCAGTATGCGTTTTAACTTTTATATCCTTGCCACGTACATTATACACATAATACTCATCGGTATATTGCTTTACCTCTTTCTCCCATCCTGCCAAAATCTTCCTGTTTTCGGGAGTGAGTTTTTCTTCTAACTCTTTTGCTTTCTTTTCTATTTCGGGCTTCTTCCCTAGTATTTCTTCCGCTTTGTGTAAGGCATATAATTTCTCCGCAATCTCCGATTGGTTCACCGCCCACTTGCCGTAACTGCGGACCGTCTCTGTTATCTCCGATAAGTAACGGACCCTTTCAGGAGGAATAATAAATATTTTCTGCGATTGTTCTTCCGAATGTTTGTACGATGATTTCAAAACAGCCTTTGTCTTTTCGCAAATGGTATCCATCAGCGTTTTGTAAAGGCTGTTCATGCCCGGGTCGTTGAACTGGGAAGCAATGGTGCCGAATACCGGAATCTCTTCGTCTTTTTTAGTAAATAGGTTATGGTTGCGTTTGTATTGCTTCTTCACATCGCGCAATGCATCCTGTGCACCTCGCTTATCGAATTTGTTTATAGCAATTACATCGGCAAAATCGAGCATATCAATCTTCTCGAGCTGTGTGGCCGCACCATATTCGGGTGTCATTACATACATCGACACATCTGAACAATCTACCACCTCAGTATCTGATTGGCCTATGCCTGAAGTTTCCAGCAATATCAAATCGAAGTTGCAGGCTTTCAGAATATCTACCGCTTTATTAATACTTTGCGATAATGCAAGGTGGCTCTGCCTTGTAGCCAGTGAACGCATATATACGCGTGGGTTGTCAATAGCATTCATACGAATCCTGTCGCCCAACAATGCTCCGCCTGTTTTACGTTTCGATGGGTCAACGCACAAAATGGCAATATTTTTACCCTTTTGCATATCGCCTTTAACTGAAAAATCGATCAGGTAACGGCGTACTACTTCATCAATCAGCGATGATTTACCTGCGCCACCCACACCGGTTATACCCAGCACAGGAATAGTCTTTTTACCTTGTAAGCCCGCAATCTTCTTATGTACTTCTTTTGCTTTATCCGGGAAATCTTCTACAAATGATATAAGGGCCGCGATTGATTTAGCGTCTCTGCTCTTTAAGCCTGCAATATGTTTATCAATAGCCGAAAACTTAGGAGGTGTGTCGCATTTCTGCAGCATATCGTTAATCATGCCCTGCAAGCCCATTTTACGGCCATCGTCAGGAGAATAAATGCGGGTAATGCCATATTTATGCAATTCTTCTATTTCAGTTGGTAATATAACCCCTCCACCACCGGCAAATATTTTGATATGCGAACAGCCCTGCTCTTTCAGCAGGTCGTACATGTACTTTAAATACTCAATATGCCCGCCCTGGTATGATGTCATAGCAATGGCGTTGGCATCTTCCTGTATGGCACAGTTAACCACATCAAGGGCGCTGCGGTCGTGCCCAAGGTGAATAACCTCGGCCCCGCTGGCTTGCATAATACGGCGCATAATATTAATGGCTGCATCATGCCCGTCGAATAACGAGGCGGCAGTTACTATACGTATCTTGTTCTTAGGGATATATGGACTTACTTCGGCTTGCATAAATTCTATACTATTTTACGGCGTAAATATATCCTTTTATTTGCCCCAAACCCCTAAAGGGGCTTTAAAACAACCCTATTAAAGTGCTTCTAATATGTGTCTATTGGCAATTTTGAAAATTTGATTGGTTTTCGAGTTCTTTTTTCATTATTTATTTCAATCCACTTGATTTTAGGGCGCAGTCCTATATAATCTGTTATAAAATTAAATTTGAATGATATATTATAACCACACAAACAGGAAGCGCTTATCCCATAAGGTATGAGCTCCAGATGTAAAATTGAATCTCCTTCAATGTAATCTATATCACCTAAGAATGATTGACCGCAGGGAGCCCCGATTTTTGTTAGTATCTCAATAGTAGAATCCGTCCGATTAATCTTATTAATCTCATTATAATTTAAAACTGAAGCAACTTGTTCTTCACAATCACTTCCTGTCATCCCAATTAACTCTAGGCCAGCAACCCTTGCTTGGTTTTGGCAAGGCGAACCAGGCAATGCCATATTTCCATATATGATTCTCCTTTGATACTGAGAAGAGAAAATAACCGTATCTGTTTTATATGATACGTTATTCTCATCTTCATTTTTATTGTACCTGATAAATACCGTATCCTGCTGGCAGAATGCTGTTAGTGATATAAAAGATAAAACGATATAACAAACGGTTTTCATCCTGTTAAAAGTAATACTTTTACATTAATTTACAATACCTATTATGCTCACAATAACACCCAAAGATACCCCTTTAAAAGACCTGCACCAATACCTATTGGGAGCAGTAGCGCCCCGCCCTATATGCTTTGCCAGTACTATAGATGAAGACGGTAAGCCTAACCTTAGCCCGTTTAGTTTCTTTAACATCTTTGGCTCCAACCCGCCAATAGCCATATTCTCGCCTGCACGTTCAGGCAGAACCAAACAGACCAAGCACACTCACCAAAATGTGTTACAAGTGCCTGAGGTGGTTATTAATGTGGTTAACTACAGCATGGTGCAACAAGCATCGGTGGCAAGCGGTGAGTACGATAAAGATGTGAATGAGTTTGTAAAATCGGGTTTTACGCCAATAAAATCTAAAATAGTAAGACCTTACAGAGTAAAGGAATCGCCTGTGCAAATGGAATGCGAGGTATTGGGAGTGAAAGAAACGGGAGATGAAGGTGGCGCGGGAAACCTTATTATTTGTGAAATATTACTCATTCATATTAATGAAGATGTGCTGAATGAAGAGAAAAGAATAGACCCCAATAAAATAGACTTAGTGGGCCGTATGATGGGCAACTGGTATTGCAGGGCAAGCGGCAACGCATTGTTTGAAGTAGTACAGCCGGGGCATCATCTTGGCATTGGGATAGATTCTATCCCGGTGCCAATTAAAGCCAGTAAAGTACTTACGGGTAATAACCTGGGGCAATTAGCCAGTATAACAGCCCTGCCCGACATGCAAGGGTATGTTTCTGCAGAAAAATTCAGCGATGAAGAGAGTTTGCATAAGGCAGCAAAAAAGCTTTTAGATAATGGCAAGATTGAGGATGCCTGGAAGTTGCTGCTGGCAAACATGAAGTAATATCTTTTTTTACCACAGATTACACGGATTTTCACAGATTAAATGAAAATATAATCATGTATTAATCTGAGTAATCTGTGGTGAATAAATTTTATTGGTACCGAAATACTTTATTAAGTTTGTAACAAATCATCAGGCTTGTTCGTCATACAACAAAACAAACAAGTCATGAAACGCCAAACAATGAGAAAACTATTTTACCTCTCTGTATTTGTAATGGGAGGATGCATTATCAGCAACGGCTCCGGAAAAAAAGGAGACTATACCAAACTGCCACCCGAAGGCAAAACAATTAACATTAAGCCCTTTAAGGCCATAAAGGCCGATGGGGTTTTCAACATCATTCTTTCGCAGGGAACCACAGAAGGTGTGCTTGTAAAAGGAGATTATCCGAAGGATTTAAAGGTGAGCAATATTGGCGATACCCTTGTTATAGAGGACACAGGCAGTAACCATAACAGCCACTTTAATATCAGCACCGATATCTATATCACCTTGAAAGATATCAATTACCTGGAGAACTCATCGGTAGGTAAAACAAAGTGTGCCGATACCCTGAAACTTAAAACTTTCACTTTCCAATCGGAAGGAGTTGGTGCCTTAACGTTATGGCTGAACGCAGATACTATTAAAGGTTCTGAAGATGGTGTAGGTTCCATGAACTTATATGGTAGGGCCACCTATGCCGATATATCGGATAATGGCGTTGGCTCATTAGATGGTGACGATTTTAAAGTAGAAGTATTACACGTAAATGTGAATGGTGTGGGCGCAGCAAGCGTATACGCATCGCGTGAAATTTATATGCAATCGAATGGTGTGGGTGGGGTAAAATACCATGGACCGGCTAAAGTAATGCAGAGCGAAAACAACGGAGTAGGAAGCATTAAGCACGGAGAGTAGTTTCTACAGGAACTTCTTATAGTTGGTGTTCCAATACTTCTTTAGAAAATCCCATTTACTAGTATTATCAGGGATATTGGAATTATATGGCAATTGTTCTATCAGGGTCTCTTTATCATTATTGTAGTTAATACTCTTGTAAGCCTTAATAACCTCATTACTTTTATCTGCATCGTCGCAACCTTTCCCATCAATATGCCCAAGGTGGATTATTTTAAAATTTTGTATAGTGAAAAGATCACTTACCCAATTCATATCGGCACAGCCCGCTCTTTCGTATGAATAGTAATATCGGTGGTCAACCGTTAAGGACAATGCTTCAGGGTAATCTTCAAATCCGGCAATACTTTTAAAACTATTGATTGCTGTATCAAACAAGTAAAGGTCGTAGGTGAAGTTTGCTGCTCCATTCGCAGGATAACTCAACAGAATATCCTTATATCCGTCTTTATTAAAGTCTGTTATCTGTATCTCCCACAAATCCCATAATGTATCACTTACCATTGGCTTAAAATCGCACTTAATAGAGAGTATTACTTCACTACTGTCTACATTCCTTGTTCTTATAAAGAATGTGTGGTTATGCTCAACTAAAGTTGTGTCAAACGGATGCTCCTGGGCATAAAGTGCACCAACTCCAAAAAACATTGCTATTATGAGTGCTTTTGTTAAATGCATTTGAAATAAAGTGTTCCGGTTTTCATCTATAACAAATATAGTTCAATAATATTTTCCTTGTTTTACCGTATTTACAGAGAAGCCCTACCTTTGCAAAAGGGGATATGAAAAAACTAATCATCTTTTTGTCACTCTTCACTATTGGCCTTGCATCAAAGGCACAATTTATTGATTCATTACAGGCATCTATTAACAGGAACGGCAGTTTCACATTCAGTTTCACCTCGCGAAATTCCTTTATCACCAATAATGTAGCCGATATATTCGGGTTCGCGGTTGGAGTCACCTTCGATAAAAAAATTGGTATGGGCGGCGGGATTAATTTTCTTAATTCCAATGTATACAAACCTGTTACCGAAAACGGTACAATTGACACTGCAAAACTGAGTTTCTTTTTCTTCTCTTACTATGTGCAGTATATAATGAACCTGACCAAACACTGGAAACTATATATTACTCCAATAAATATCGGCATAGGTAACTCCAACTACCAGTATAACGACAAAGCAGGGCAACATACTATAGACTTACAAACGGTAATTTTAACCGAACCCGGTGTGGAACTTGACTATAACTTCAATAAATATTTTGGCTTATACACACAGGTAAATTACCGCCTTATGATACTCAATAATCCCGATATCAACCAAACGTTTAACTCTCCTACGTATGCCTATGGCATACTTATTTATCCGCTTGAGATATATGCCGGGCTGTTTCCCCGAACAAAGCTCGCGCACCTGATAGAGAGTAATTAGATTTAGGTTGAGGCTAAGGTTGAGATTAAGTATCATTTACTTCCTATAATACTACCAAACTCATAATTCATAACTCATAACTCATAATTGAGGGAGTATATTTCCTATTTTTGCACAAGTCAGCCCTATAACTATGAACGAAAACCTTAATCCGGAAAGCGAACCCTTAAACCCTGCCGAGAAAGAAGTAGAAAAAGTACTTCGCCCGCAGGAGTTTGCCGATTTTTCGGGACAGGAGAAAGTGGTTGAGAACCTGCGCATTTTTGTAAAGGCAGCCAAACAACGTGAAGAAGCGCTTGACCACGTATTACTGCATGGCCCACCCGGTTTAGGAAAAACCACCCTTGCTCACATTATAGCC
>JABDGY010000031.1 GCA_013285805.1 Bacteroidota bacterium
CTGATGGACGTGAGCCATACACTATGGTTATGCCCCCGCCAAATGTTACAGGGGTATTACACATGGGGCATGTGCTGAATAATACCATACAGGATGTGCTGGTGCGCCGTGCCCGCATGCAGGGCAAAAACACATGCTGGGTACCGGGTACCGACCATGCATCTATTGCTACCGAGGCAAAGGTAGTAGCTATGTTACGTGAAAAAGGTATTTCGAAACATGACCTTTCGCGAGAAGAGTTTTTGAAATATGCATGGGAATGGAAAGAAAAATATGGGGGCATTATTATTGAGCAGTTAAAGACGTTGGGTTGCTCCTGCGACTGGGATCGTTTACGGTTCACTATGGAAGATGACCTTAGCGCTGCCGTTATACATGTATTTGTCGACCTGTACAAGAAGGGATATATATACCGTGGTGTACGCATGGTTAACTGGGACCCGAAAGGATTAACTGCAGTATCTGACGAAGAGGTTATTCACAAAGAGGTTGATTCGAAACTCTATTATGTACGTTATAAAGTTGAAGGCACAGCGGATGAATGGGTAACTATTGCCACTACCCGTCCTGAAACTATTCTCGGTGATACCGCTGTTTGTGTTCACCCAGATGATAAGCGGTACGCGCACTTAAAAGGGAAGAAAGTAATTATACCCTTAGTAAACCGTGCAGTGCCTGTAATATTCGATGAGTATGTAACCATGGAGTTTGGTACAGGTGCTTTAAAGGTAACCCCTGCCCATGATGTAAATGACTATAACCTTGGCATTAAACACAAACTTGAAGTAATTGATATTTTGAACCCCAATGGTACTATGAGCAAAGAAGCTCAATTCTACGTTGGGGAAGACAGGTTTAAGGTTAGGGAAAAAATAGCTGCCGACCTTGAAAAAATAGGGCAGGTTGTAAAAATTGAAAACATAAAAAACAAGCTTGGTTATTCTGAGCGCACCGATGCAGTTATTGAGCCTAAGCTTTCCATGCAGTGGTTTTTGAAAATGGATAAAATATCGAAACCGGCGCTTGATAATGTTCTGAATGGTACAATAAAACTGATACCCGATAAGTACATAAATACTTACCGCCACTGGATGGAGAATGTACACGACTGGTGCATATCCCGCCAGTTGTGGTGGGGGCAACGCATACCAGCCTACTATTGCGAGGGCTGTAAAGAAACTACTGTTTCTGAAAAGACTCCGGAAAGTTGCCCGCATTGTAAGAGTAAAAACCTGAAACAGGATGAAGATGTACTGGATACATGGTTCTCTTCCTGGTTATGGCCCATAAGTGTATTCGACGGATTTTCCCAAAGGGATCCATCCGGAAAAGAGCCCGGCAATAAAGACATTAACTATTATTATCCCACCAATGACCTGGTAACTGCACCCGAAATATTATTCTTCTGGGTTGCCCGAATGATTATAGCGGGTTACGAATATTTAGGCAAGGAGCCCTTCAGCTATGTATACCTTACCGGAACGGTACGCGATAAAATAGGAAGGAAGATGAGCAAGTCGTTAGGCAATTCGCCCGACCCGCTCGACCTTATTGCTAAATATGGAGCCGATGGTGTAAGGGTAGGAATTCTTTTATGTTCACCTGCCGGCAACGACCTTACATTTGATGAATTGCTATGTGAGCAGGGCAGGAACTTCGCCAATAAGTTGTGGAACTCTTTCAGGCTGATACAATCGTGGGAACCTGTGGATGGTGAAATTGGCGATGCTGCCATTTACACCCAATGGTTCGAAAACAAATTGAACGAACAAATAGAACTTATTGAAAAAGACTTTGCATCGTATCGTATCTCCGAGGCATTGATGTCAATTTATAAGCTGATATATGATGACTATTGCGGCCTTTATTTAGAAATAATAAAAAGCCTCTTCGGAAAGACCCCACCGAAAAAAGTATATGATATTACAATTGGCTACCTTGAAGCATTGCTGAAAATAGTACATCCGTTTATGCCATTCATTACCGAAGAAATATGGCACCAGACACATGAACGCAAAGAAAGTGATTGCATTATAGTTGCACCTTACCCCAAAGCAGGAAAATATGATGCTGCACTTTTAGCAAACTTCGAATTGCAAAAAGAATATTTAAGGCTAGTACGTAATATAAGGCAGCAGAGCAACATATCGCCTAAAATAGAATTGAAACAAACCGAACCTGCCAATGTTGGTTACCTGACTGCAGGCGTAATGAAACTTTCGGGAACTGTTTATTCAGAAAGCGGGAATGGTTCAGCTTCTTCATTGGGCTTTGTATTAAAGGATAAAAAATTCTCATTTTCATTGCCTGAAGGCATGGAATTAGATAAAGGCGAGGAAAAAGAAAAACTGGTTAAAGAGTTGGAATACCACAAAGGCTTTTTAAAATCAGTTGATGCCAAACTAGCTAACCAGAAGTTCGTGGCTAATGCCAAGGCTGATATTGTACAGAATGAAAAGAATAAGAAAGCAGATGCTGAAGCGAAAATAGCGGCTATTGAAAAACAACTGGCAAGCCTTACTTAGAAGAATCGCTCTTCTTTACAGGTTGTTCTTTTTCAGGTTTTCTTTTGAACTTGCTTTTGATTTTTTCCCAAAGCTCCTTGCGTGTGTTGAATCCTTCGCTGTAGGAAAGCCCAACGCCCTGTGTATATGGTGAGTTTACAAGGTTTGTAGTTGTATAATCATTCGCCTTGTTGAATGCTTTAACCTTAACCTTGCCATCTTTACTAACTTTATAGTCTACCGTCACCTCGCCCACCACGTTGTTCGAGTTTTCTGTAGGCGCACCGCTTGCGGTAGTACCCATTGCAGCAACATCAGTATGAATCTCTACTCGCCCTCCCAGTAATTCCGTTGATAACAGAACCTGGGCTTCCTGTGCACTGAGTGCAGTACCAGGTGTATAGTTTACACCAATATTTACCTGCTTACTTATACTGTTCAGCAAGTTATTCAATTGGCTGGTAAGGGCCGCGTAACCCGCATAACCGTAAATGTTCTGGGTAGGCGCCGCAGAAGTAGCGTTATTGGCTCCCTCCTGTATCGGTAGAAAACTGCTTATAATAAGTAATGAGAATATCTGCCGGTTTAGCTCATCGGGGGTCGACATATAACTATCTACTGTTGTTTTGGTATCTGCATCTACAGTAGGCAGGTCTATACTGAATTTAATATCGGGAGCTGTAATTTTTCCTCTTAATTCAAGGCCGCAGTAAACAGGAATATTTCTTTTATACGCTCCTGTCGAGTCGAAGGGGAACAGGGGGGCCAGGTTTGTACGCACCTCATGAACACAATAAATATCTACGTCGGCATTATAAGGGTCGCCGTTCCATTCTATTGTACCGCCCGGCTGTAGCGTAAAATCTTTGTTGATAATATTTTGCAGCACGAATTTGTAGTTTCCGCTCTCAATTGTATAATTACCCTTAATACTGAATTCCCCGAAATTACTCATACCCAGCTGTATGTTTCCGCTACCTGTGCTGGTAAGCTCGTCGCCTACTTTTGATGCAATTACCAGGTGTGCTTCGGCATCAGGAGTTACATGCACATTGAAAGACATTTGCAGGCCATTTGGGTTCACTTTATTTGCTGCAACTTTAATAGCTTTCGGGGCCTTCTTATCTACAAAATGAATAAAATCGCTTTCCTCTACTTCTGATGCGTTGGAGAAAGGAATATTGAAGACAGTACCCTTTTCTGTGGTGATATTTGCATCGATATGAAGGCTGTTCAGGTAGCCATAAATACTTACATTGCCCGCCACATAACCCACTCCATAGTATGCATTGTCCTCGCTATTTTTAGTATCAAGGCAAAGGAAGTTATTCGTGCTTACGCCAATGTTCATTTTAAAATTCTTAAAGTGTTCATGCGATACAGTGCCACTAAGTATTGCCGTGTCTCCGTGGTCATCAAAAAGCATGGAAGGCTTTACTAAAAATGTATCGGGCCGGACAGTAATATCTATTTCAGAGGCATGGTAATTTGTATTGAGGTAATCTATTTTAATTTTCCTCACATCGGCCATAAGATTCCCATAAAACCTGGGGTTATTCAGGTTACCGGAAACATGAAAGTTGCCTGAAACATCGCCATCAAGGACAGAGCTGACAACTTTCACGTATGTTGCATACGGCTTCAACTGCATACCATGAAGTGTTGCATCTATACTAATATTATCTGAATCCTTATTAGGGTAATAGTTGCCAAGGAATGAAAATGATTTATCATCATTATTCATTATTTGCCCGTTAGTAGCAATTGACTGTGTTTCATTATCCCAATAACTATTAACTGTGGCGTTACCAATTAATACATTATTGAAATTAAGGTTACTTACATTCAGTGCGCTTACAAAAAACGGGTGATTATATGCGTTTGAAATGGAAGCAGTACCATCAACCATTCCTTTCAGCGGCGGCCCGGAAATAAGCAGGTCTTCGAGGTTAAAGCTATGAAAATCTATAACCAGGGCATCGCTCTTTTTATTCGATAATTTACCCATAAGCGATATATATTGCCGGTTATGATAAAACATTAAATCCTGTGCTGTCATACCCGAAGTATCAATTGTTAGAAGGTTTTGCTTATTCACCATCCAGGAAGAATCGGCAAGAGTTATTACCGGAGAAATAAGTTTGAATGTGGTTTGTACTTTATTTGACATAGCTATAAAGCCTGGAATATTTGCATTATTAGCGCTATCATTATTCCAGCCAATGGTATAGTGAACCGTATCGTTTGTAATTTTACTATCTACTTTAAATCCTACTGCATAAAGGCTATCGCTCATTTTAAGTGTATCACTGGCAGATTTTATATCCAGCTTCGATTCGTTGCCCTTAGCATTTAACATCCAGCCATCCATTTTCCTGCCATTCCATTCAATCTTAGCTGATTGCCCTGTAAGAGAAAAGTCATTACCTGTTTCTTTATAATATCCCTTCACTACAGTTCCTTTTGCCATTTTCAGTGAAGGAATAAAAAGGTCTGTCAGGCTTGTATTCTCATTGAACCTTATGTCGAATTCATAATCGTGATATTCCTTGTCATTCTTTGCATGCTTTTCTTTTTCAAATCTTCCAGGCAAATAGGATGCCAGCATGTTTTGAAAGCATTCCAGGCTTGTAGTTGGTTCAAAATGGCCAGAAATATCTGCATCAGCATAATCAGATTTCAGGCTTATGCTATGGAAAAAACCTTTTATTCCTGATTTCAAAGTCAGGTAGTTTATATGATATATATCTTTATGAACCCGGTAAATTGTACTGTCCATTTCAAATATACCCGCCATCTCATCGGGTGAATTGCCTTCCGCATTAACTTTGATGTGTGATGAGAAAATAGCTGTCGCAGCGCTATCCTTTACTATGTGAAGAGCTGCCAGGTTAACTGCATATACTCTTGAATCGAACTGGTAGCTATGTATTTTTGAGGCAATATCAACCTTACCATCGAAGTCGAAATGCAGGTTGGGGTCATCAGCCTTCACAAGGCCTGAAAAAAAGCCTTTCCGCAATTCACCGTTTAAGGTAATATCCTTGTAATTATATCCTTTGTATCCAAGAGCCTCCAACGTACCTGTCACCTTTGCGTCAGCATTGTCCTTACTAAGCCCTGCACCTTGTATGATTACTGAAGACGATATGCATCCCATATCTTTTATGTGAAGAAACTCCCCGATATTAAATGCCATTGTTTGCAGTGAGCCTTTATAATAAGTAGTATTATGAACAGTATCCTGTCTCAGGTTTAGTGAACTTACAACACTTCCTATATCAGTTACAAGCATCCCTGTTGCATTGAAATTTGAAATATACCCGTCGAAACTGCCTTTAAATTTCATTACATCCAGGAAGGCAATATTGGCCGGTAGTTCAATGTGATGCTCCACATCAAACGGTGGCCTTGGCAATGATTCAACATCAGGTTTGGAAGTTACAAGGCTGTTCACGTTTATCTTCATATAGGTGGTATCTATATATGGCAGCCCATCCATAACTGCATCTCCCCTGAACGCAGAAATTTTCCCCCACCCTATTTCCATGTCGCGCCCGCGCAGGTGATTAATAGTTCCTGTGTACTGGCCTGAAATACTAAAGCATGTATGCACAGCATCCAGGCCTTTGGCAAAGTACCCTACATCCTCAAAACATACCTTACTCTTTTTGAAAACGGCCTTCATATCAACTTTTGTTTCAAAATCATCGAAATCTTTAAATGATTTGAAATGAAAAATAAGGTCAGTAGCCAGGTCGGTTTGTGGTGTTTCTATATGCAAAGCATCCAGTTCCATTCCATGCGATGACAGTTTCACATAGCATGACATATTTTTCAGGAAAAAGCCGCACCGCTCCAGAGCAGTTAATCTTTCTATTGTTGCCCTTACGGTATCACCCTCAAATTTTATGTCGGTTATGTAGCTTGATATATTATGCACCTGAAGGTTCTTAAAGTTAACAGTATGACCAGTTACACTTGTATCATTCCTGTTCTGCATGGTAAAGTCAACGTTATCTAACGTTAGCCCGTCGAAGGAAACATCCCACTTAGGGCCTGTACCCGCGGTTGTATCTTTGGAAGCGAAAGCATCAATAATAAATTGCATGTTCAGCGACTTCTCATTCTTGTATTTTATAAAATGCACTTTTGTTTGTTCAATGTCAATGTTACTCAGCCGTAGAATATGTTTATCAAAACTTAAGGCCCCTACATCTAGCTTCAGTGTATTAGCATAAAATAATGTATCGGCATGCTGGTCTTCAACATAAACATTGCGCAGAACTAACTTTTTAATAAACTCGAAATCTACATGGCCAATTTCAACCTTTGCATGCAGTTTTTTAGAGTAATAACCTGCTATTCTGTGACAAAGCCAGGTTTGAACGGCCGGAAAATTGATTAAAAGGTTAAGGAACACGAGTAGCAGAACTACTGTGGAAAGTATATAGGTTAATATTTTCTTTACCTTTTTAATAACTTTGAATATTGATAACATACAAAAGTAGGAATAATGAATGAGGGAATCGTGAAGATTTTGGGTATAGAATCCTCTTGTGACGATACAGCCGCGGCTGTTACCCGTAACCAACTTTTATTGTCTACAGTTATAGCCGGACAACAGGTTCATAAGGATTATGGAGGGGTGGTGCCCGAGCTTGCTTCAAGGGCCCACCAGCAGAACATTGTTCCGGTGGTAGATGCTGCCCTGAAGAAAGCAGGAATTAAGAAAGAAGAACTGAACGCTATTGCATTTACAAGAGGACCTGGCCTTATGGGCTCATTACTGGTGGGGACATCGTTCGCCAAAGCCATGAGTATGGCATTAAATATTCCACTTATTGAAATAAACCACCTGCAGGCTCATATACTGGCTCATTTCATCGAGTCTCCGGGCGAGCCATACCGTTGCCCCTCATTTCCCTTTCTATGCCTTACCGTTTCAGGTGGGCATACGCAGATAGTGATGGTGAAAGCTTATAATGATATGGAAATTATTGGCCAGACACATGATGATGCTGCTGGTGAAGCTTTTGATAAAGCAGCTAAAATCATGGGATTACCCTATCCCGGTGGGCCGCTGGTAGATAAGTTTGCCAAAGAAGGCAATCCACTTGCATTTAAGTTCCCTGAACCCAAAATTCCCGGGCTTGACTTCAGCTTCAGCGGTTTGAAAACATCATTCCTTTACTTAATACGGGATGAGGTTGCAAAGAATGAGAGCTTTATCGCTGAAAGGAAACTTGACCTTTGTGCTTCATTTCAAAAATGCGTGATAGATGTATTGATGCATAAGCTAAAAATGGCAACTAAAAGCACGGGCATTAAAGAGATTGCTATAGCCGGAGGGGTTTCAGCTAATTCAGGGCTAAGGGCTGTGCTTAAAGATTCTGCCGAAGAACTGGGCTGGAATATTTATATACCCAAAATGGAATATTGCACCGATAATGCAGCTATGATTGCCATTGCGGGTTATTTCAAATACCTTAATAAAGATTTCGCCTCAATTGATGCTATCCCGTTGGCCAGGTATACTTTCTGAGCTATTTCGTCTCTTTAAAGCCCCTGAAGGTCCAACCCGCCAATAGGCATAAAACGCATCCGCATATCCCACTAAGCCTTAGGCCAAGGTCGTGCCCCTGGTCCTTACCATAAATGGTCAGCATCGCAAACAGCGCAATGCCAAATGTTTGCCCCAGTTTGGCCGCAAAATAATTTACTGCAAAATAGGTACCTTCTTTACTGTCGCCCGTTTGTTCAAGGTCTTTAGCGGCAATATTTGCTAGAATAGCGTTGGGCAGTATCCCCAATGCCGCGGCAGGGAAAGCAGCTATCGCCAGCAAAATAAATAATTGTGTTTTCGGTTCTATAGGCAACCTGCCGAGTGAGGCTATACCTACAAAAGAAAAAGCAAGTATGAAGAACGAAACTATCATCAGCTTTTTTTCACCGGTGCGCTTTGCCATTATATTAACTACCGGGTAAAAAAACAATGAAAGAACCACCATAAAGCTTATAAACTTTGCCCCCCAGGCTTCCTTCATACCCGCTAATACAGTTACATCATACAATAAGCCATTGGTAATAAGGTTCAAGGCCATGAAGTACGATAAGTTAGCCACCAGGAAATAAATAAAGTTCTTGTTCGTAAGGCTTTGCCGAAGGGCCTGCTTTAATGGGGTAGACGAGGGTTGGGCACGGCAGTATTTTTTTTCATTAATAAACAAAACAGGTACTGCCATTAAAATACCTCCTATAATTGCCAGGATAATAACTGAATATTCTACCGCAACTGCCCTTGTAGTAATATTAGTCTGTGATTGAAATACGTCAGCAATATTATTGGTGAACGATGAAATAACTATTCCGCCAACAAAACCAACCTGCTGAAAAGAAGATAGCCTGATTTTCTCTTCATTGGTTGCTGCAAGCTCAGGCAATAAAGCATTATAAGGTATAATGTATGTAGTGGTGGCAACAAAGAAAAGTGAAAGCATAACAATCAGCCATAAGGCATTTGAATGGGTAGCGGTTTGTTGCGGAGGGAAAAAGACAAGCACGCAAAAAACTGCCGAAGGAATAATACTGTAAAGCAGGTAGGGCATCCTTCTTCCTCTTTTGCTATGCGTCATGTCGCTTCTCCGGCCTATAAAAGGGTCGTAAAAGGCATCGATAAGCCTGCCACTTGCAGTAATTATAGCCATAAGGTTAAACACACCGAGAATAGTGGCTTGTGAAATAAGCATGTTCAATCCCTTACCTTCCGGGGGTAAATAAAAATAGACCAGCATTACGCCTATAAGGTTAATCATTACCGACCAACCCACCATGCCTGTGGCGTATGCTATTTGCTTACTTAACGGGAACTTCTCCAACTTGTCTTGCGCCTTATTGCCACAAAGGTAATAAGCTGCCGTTACTTACTTGAAATAGTATAGGTAATTGCAAGGGTCATATACCCGGTTGGCGGGTTAGGCACACTTGATGACTGATACAGGGGGTCGGTATACGTAAACCCGGGTTCGAAATCAAACTTGCCTACTACAAAATCTATGTTCAGTATTAAATTATAATCTAACGCACCGAATGAAGAGTTGCTATTTGAGTTTATATTCTTTTCCTTTTTAAGAAGTTTCCTGGAAACACTATCCTGTTGTTTTGCAACCAGGTATTGGGTATAAAAATTTCTTGTGCCAAAATCAATACTAGCCTCCGGAAGAACTTTCAACGCAGTTTTCTTTCCCAGTTTCCATTTAAACTTGTATGTTAAATCGGGTGTGAATACTAAATCATTAGGGGAACTCTTATTCTTATAAATATCATAATCAATGGTGAACTTTCCTTTCAAATGCCCTATCCATTGTGTAACATAGGTCTCCAACGAATTGGCAAGGCTTGATTTTATAAAATTGGCCGAATTGGAACTAAATGTATAATGCGTATAGTTTATGTTCCAGGTTGTATTATCTCCGAAATCTATATCCCACCCCGGGTTAACACAAAACGCATCAAAACCCGAAAACTTCTTCACCAGGATATATTGGTCGCTTAATTCAATATAGAATCCTTTTGGGGCAGTGTAGGTAAAGTTCGGTTGCAGGTATGGCAATTTAACATCGTTGTGCAAACCATAATGTTCCTGGTCAGATGCATACTCAACTCCGAAAGCAAATAGCCTGTCCTCATCGTCATCATCGGCCGTATCTGCCGCAGCCTTAGCGCTATCCTTTTTTATTGAGTCGCCGGGTAACTGCAGTATCTTGTTCCAGTTACCAGGGTAATTTGCTTTTACAGCTTTTACATTAATAAAAGCAGTTCCTATCAGTAATATATAGCCTATCCTCTTCATACTATCTATTTGAATCTTAGATGCTAAGATATAGATAAGGTTTAATGCTAAAAGCTGATAATTGTCACTATTTCCGTTTAAATACGTATCTTTGCAGCGTTTTTATAAATAATTCGCTTATCGAAGCGTGTTTTTTCAGTCGTAGCTTATTGGAATAAAACACCTGTCAGTAAGCTGCTAAACTTTAACATTATGATTAAATTTGAGGCTTTAGGCCTTTCACAGCCAGTGCTGAAAGCTATTGGCGAATTAGGATTTGAAACCCCTACCCCTATCCAGGAAAAAGTAATACCTATATTACTTGAAGGAAAAAAGGACATTGTGGCTCTTGCGCAAACCGGCACAGGAAAAACCGCAGGCTTTGGTCTTCCGCTTATGTCGTTAGTTGACTTTACCGCTAAAAGAACACAGGCACTTATCCTGGCTCCTACACGCGAACTGTGCATGCAAATAACACAGGACCTGAAAAATTTCGCCAAGCACATGCAGGGCGCTAATATTGTTGCCGTGTATGGCGGTGCAAGCATACAGAACCAGATATATGACCTGAAGAAAGGCGCGCAGATTGTTGTGGCTACCCCCGGCCGTATGGTTGATATTATTGACCGTAAGAGAGTTGATTTAACTACTATTAATTATGTAATACTTGATGAGGCAGATGAAATGCTGAATATGGGCTTCCAGGAAGACCTTGATTCTATACTTTCAACTACCCCTGACGAGAAGAACACATGGCTGTTCTCCGCTACTATGCCCGATGAGGTATTGCGTATATCGCGCAAATACATGAACGCACCGGTAGAGATTACCGTTGGTGGCAAGAACCAGGCCAATGAGAATATTGAACATATATATTATGTAACACATGAACGCGACAGGTATGCTGTTTTAAAAAGGGTTGCCGATTACTACCCTGAAATTTTCGGTTTAGTTTTTTGCCGTACCAAAATTGAAACCCAAAAAGTTGCTGATTCACTTATTAAGGACGGTTATAATGCCGATGCTTTACACGGAGATATGTCGCAGGCACAACGCGACCATGTAATGAAGCGCTTCCGCAACCGTACATTGCAGATGCTTGTAGCTACCGATGTGGCAGCTCGTGGTATTGACGTGAATGATATTACACACGTAATACATTACAACCTGCCCGATGAAATAGAAAACTATACCCACCGTAGCGGACGTACAGCACGTGCGGGTAAAACAGGTATATCTATTGCCATTATTAACACCCGCGACGAAGGCAAGATTCGTACACTGGAGCGAATAACCAAAAAGAAATTCTCTCGCGCTTTAATACCTTCAGGGTATGAAATATGCGAGAAACAGCTTTTTTGGCTGGTTCAACGTGTGCATGATACACAAGTTAATGAAGAAAGCATTGCCAGCTACTTGCCCAAAGTATATGACGAGTTAAAGGATTTAAGCAGGGAAGAAATAATAAAACGACTTGTTTCTATAGAGTTTAACCGCTTCCTCGATTACTATAAGAATGCAACAGACCTGAATGCAAATGCATCGGGAAGTGGTGAAAGGGCAGAGAGAAAAGGTTTTGTAAGACTATTTGTAAGCCTAGGCTCTATGGACGACCTGAACAGGCAGACCATGAAGGAATACCTTACCCAGACATCGGGTATGGATGAAAGCGTTATACCATGGGTTGACGTGAAGAATAGTTTTTCATTTATAGAAGTGAAAACCGAAGTTTATGAAGCCTTCATAAATGCATTTAAGAATGTTGAATTTAAAGGACGCCCTGTACGCATAGAATCAAGAGGCAACAGGGAAGAAGGCATTCCTCGCGACCGCAACCGAGGTAAGAGCAGGTTTGGAGGAGATGGCGGAGGCGAACGCCGTAGCTTCGGTTCGAACAACGGAGGATTTAAAAGCCGTAGAAGAGGCAGTGGGGATTATAGCGGTGGCAGTAGCAGTGGTAGCTCCAGGGATAACGACCGTGGCGGTTTCCGCAGGGATAAAAAATCTACTGGTGGCGGCTATAAGGGGAAGAAGAAATTCTCTGGCGGCGGAAGCTGGTAAGATATCTTTAAATTATTTTCACCACTAAGGGTCACTTAGGAATACAGAGCCTACACTAAGAAAATTTAGTGAAGCTTAGAAATAATCTTAGTGTACTTAGTGGTAAATATGTTCACGCATTCAGTTTAAAACCTACTCCATGAATATTTTCAATGGAGACGGAACTATCTTGCTTTAAATATTTACGTAACCTCGATACAAATACATCCAGGCTGCGGCCCATGAAATAATCATCGTCACCCCAAAGGCTTTTTAATATTTCATCGCGTTTAAGCACCCTGTTTTTATTCATACAGAAGTACCTCAGAAGCTCTGCTTCTTTTTGAGTAAGTTCGTTTTTCTTCTTTGCAACTTCAAGCGTAAGATTATCGAAATCGAAATTGCATTTGCCCACTACAAATTGAGATGGTAGTTCCTCTTTGGTTGCATTTACCTTGCTTCGTTTCAGGAAGACATTTATCCTCATCAGCAGTTCCTCTATACTAAATGGCTTAGTCATGTAATCATCGGCCCCGGTTTTGAATCCTGCTATCTTATCTTCCTTTAAAGTCTTTGCTGTAAGGAAAATGATAGGAACGTTTTTATCTCTTTCCCTTATAGCTTTTGCAAGCTCGAAGCCATCCATTTCGGGTAACATTACATCAAGTATACATAGGTCGAACGGTTCTTTTTTAAAGGCTTCCAATGCCGCTTTCCCGTCTTTGCAAAAAGTTGTATTGTAGCCATGAAGCTGCAGGTTATCGGTAGTAACATAACCCAGATTCACATCATCTTCTACATACAATATTTTAGCGCTCTGCTTTTCCAAATTAAACTGGTATTTCTAAGGTAAATGTACTCCCTTTGCCCGGTTCGCTGTCGACTTTTATTTTCCAGCCATGGGCATTTACAATATTTCTAACATAGCTCAGTCCAAGTCCAAAGCCTTTAACATTATGCAAGTTGCCTGATGGAACCCTGAAAAATTTATCGAATATCTTTCTCTGGTACTCCTTCTTAATTCCTATACCATTATCCTGCACCGATAATAGAATCTTCTTATCAAAGTTAACAGTGCCTATTTTAATTAGAGGAGCCTCATTGGTATACTTCACTGCATTATCGAGCAGATTATAAATAACATTAGCCAGGTGCTGTCTGTCCGCATTTACCAAATGATTAGCCGCTTTTAAATCAAGCGTAATCTTGCCCTGTTTATCATGAATGGTCACTCCAAAACTATCAGCCGCATTCTTAACCAGTTCATGTAAATCAACTTGCTCTTTATTCAACCTGAATTCATTCCGCTCTTCTTTTGCTATCTGCAATACCTTTTCTACCTGCCTGTTCAGCCTGCCTGCCTCTTCTTTAATAATACCTGCATAAGTCGATAAACGTTCAGGCGTTTCTACTATATGTGGATTAGCAATAACATCAGACGAAATAGCAATAGTTGATATCGGGGTTTTAAACTCATGGGTCATATTATTAATAAAGTCCCTCTGCATTTCCGAAAGCCTTTTCTGCTGAAGAATAACAAACATGGCATAACCAAAGAAAATGATTACAACAAGCAAAATAATAGAAGTAAACACCCAGTTATCCATTCTACTCACCACATAACTTGACCTATCCGGGAAACGAACACCAAAGTAATAAGTGAATTTATCGAGCTTGGGCAAGCTCTTTACAACCTTATCCTTTGCATCTTTGGGTGTAAAACTGATATAGTTACCATAAACCATTTTATCGCTGCTGCAATCGTAAATACCATAATCGAAATCAGTATTTATGCCTACCGCATTGAATTCCTTAATGAGGTAAAATTCCAGCGTTTTGGCGTCAATGGTATTATTAATATTTACCACATAATAGTCAGTTGAAACCTGGTTAATTACATCTTTAGGCGGAAGCGAAAACTGCCCATATTGGGCCATATCTTCCGCCACATTTCTCAAGGCTATTTGGACCGTCTGGTTAAATTCCTTATCCTTAAGGTCGAGTTCCTTCTTCACCCAATAAATTTGGGTTAGCACAATACCTATAACCGATATAGCTCCCAACAATACAACCAGGCGTATGGCGTTCTTCCTCATGCTGCTAATTTAGCTCGATTATCCGTTTACACTAAACCCATTAACATATCATTAACAATCATTGGCAACTCATTAACCTGCCATAGGGTTTGTTGGGCTTAGGTTTGCAGTATAAAACGACTTACTCTCTTACCATGATAAAAATAATACTCTTCTCCCTCTTATCAAATGCATTGGCTTTAGCAGGTGACTTAAAAGCACAAACGCCAAACACTGTTGGAGATACTAATGCTCCGGTAATTACTTTAGAAAAAGACACGGTTGACTTTGGTACGCTAATACGAAGCGGAACCGAAGCATGGGAAAAAAGATTTTTAAAATTTAAGAATACCGGCAAATCTCCCTTATTCATTTCAAGTGTTCCCACCGGCGATGGTGGCACCATGGCATCTGCCTCATTTAACAGAATTGAACCGGGAGATAGTGGCAGGATAACAGTATATGTTAACAAAGGGCATGCAATTTTGGGGTGGACACGAATAATTTTAAAAATGGGAACAATAAACAGCAATGCAAATCCACCCGGAAAGGTATTTTATATTAAGGCTAAAATAGTGCCCGACACAACCCAACATGTCAGCCATTAACATATCATTAACAATCATTGGCAACTCATTAACAGCCAAGGGATAAATAGTACCCTATATTTGCATCAGGAACCAAGGTAAAGCAATTGATAACAGCCCTTTCAGACCTAATTTATTAATTCTTATATTTGTGTTCGCAAAAAAACAGACCCATGATTAGAAAAGGACTTATAACACTAATGTTTGTACTGCCGGCCATGTTTTCAATGGCGCAACAAACACCGCCTGCAACCACCCCGCCGCCTGCAGCGCCCGACCCTAATGCACCGGTTATGAACTTTCAGACCAAGGAGCATGATTTCGGCACTATTCAGCAGGATGATAATGGTACCTACATGTTTATGTTTACCAATACAGGCAAAGAGCCTCTTGTAATTAAAGAAGCCCACGGTTCTTGTGGATGTACCGTTCCCAGGTGGCCACATGCGCCTATAGCCCCGGGCCAGACCGACACTATTAAGGTTACTTACGACACCCACCGCATAGGGGTGTTTGTAAAGACAGTAACCATTACTTCAAACGCTAAAGAATCACCTGTTATTCTAAATATTAAGGGCAAAGTGCTCTCAAAAGATAGTTACCCTGCATTCCCGACCAATAATGAAAATTCGGGAGTTCCTTATACCAACAACTGGGGTAATACCGACCAGAATCATTAATTATAATCAATTCTTAACCAAAAAACACTGAATCATGAAAAAACTAGTTTTTACAGCCGCATTATTCGCAGGCATGCTTTTTGCCGGAAATGTAATGGCCCAGACACCTGCACCTGAAGCTCCGGCACCTCCGGACCCAAATGCTCCTGTAATGAAATTTGAAAAGGACACTATCGACTACGGTAATGTTGACTACGCATCGGACGGATACCGTTACTTTAACTTTACCAATACCGGTAAAGAGCCTTTAATTATTAAGGAAGCACACGGTTCATGCGGATGTACCATCCCTACTCCTCCTAAAGAGCCTATCCAACCTGGTCAAACCGCACAGATAAAAGTGCACTATGACACACAAAGGGGCGGACAGTCTTTCTTTAAGACAGTAACAGTTACCAGCAACGCTAACCCAGGCACCAAAATGCTTTACATTAAGGGTTTCGTGAAGGCTAACCCTAATCCTCCTGCTCCTGCAACTCCTGCGGCTCCTGCTCAAACAGCACCTGCAGCACCGGTTGCTCATTAATCAGGGAGAATACATTTTACAAGAAAGCCCTCCGCATTAGGAGGGCTTTTTTATTTATGCTTAAAAGCACTATCTTAGAAACATGGTATTACTGCATAGATTCATATTGACTCTTTCATTCGTATCGTTGGCATCATTCTGTATAGCCCAGCCTGCCATTAAGTTCGATAAACCTACACAGCACCTTGGCTTCGTGCACCAGGGCGATACCCTTCATTTCGCATATACCTTTACCAATACCGGTAACCAGCCTTTAGTAATAAGCGATACCAAAGTAGAGTGCGGCTGTACCGTAGTTGAAAAACCTGCAGAACCTGTTCAACCGGGCAAGCAGGGAGTAATTAAGGTTTCATTTAATACAAATACTGCCATTGACAGGCAGGACCGTACAGTCACGGTAATATCTAATGCCGGCGAATCTACCGCAGTATTGAGATTCAAGTGTATTGTACTAAAAGCGAAGAATAAAAGCTGAAAAATCATACTATTCTTCGCCGGAGGTTGCTATTTTTGCGGCACCCAAAACACTTTAACTGAAAAGCGATGAAGACAGTTGATGACTTTAATTTTAAAAATGTGCGCGCCCTGGTCCGTGTAGATTTTAATGTACCGCTTGACAACCAGTTTAATATTACCGACGATACCCGCATACGTGCTGCCATTCCTACCCTTAAAAAAGTACTTGACGATGGAGGCTCACTTGTAATAATGTCTCACTTCGGAAGGCCCAAAAACCTGCCCGAAGAGAAGTTCTCCTTAAAACATACTGTTCCACTACTGAGTAAATTATTAGAAAGGCCCGTAATTTTTGCGAAGGATTGTATTGGCGCGGCCACCAAATCGTTAGCAGATAACTTAAAACCCGGACAGGTATTATTACTTGAAAATGTACGTTTCCATGCTGAAGAAACCAAGGGTGCTGAAGGTTTCGCGAAAGAGCTTGCATCGTTGGGCGATGTATATGTAAACGATGCATTTGGCGCGGCCCACAGGGCCCATGCCTCTACAACTACTGTTGCCAAGTTCTTCCCCGGCAAAAAAATGTTCGGGTACCTGATGGCCCATGAACTGGAAAGCATTCATAAGCTGATGAACCAATCGAGGAAGCCATTTACTGCTATACTAGGTGGCGCTAAGGTGTCTGGTAAAATTGCCATTATTTCCAACCTTATGGATAAGGTGGATAACCTGATTATAGGCGGCGGAATGGCTTATACCTTTGTTGAAGCCCTGGGTGGCAAGGTGGGCAGTTCTTTAGTGGAAGAAGACAGGCTCGGTACTGCCTTACAGGTTGTAGCCGATGCTATAAGTAAAAATGTTAAACTTTATATTCCAACCGATACTGTTATTGCCGATGCGTTCTCGAACGACGCTACTAAAAAGACCTGCGATATAAAGGCTATACCTGACGGCTGGATGGGACTTGACATCGGCCCTGAAACGGAAAAAGAGTTTGCCAGGGTTATAGAATCATCGAATACTATACTATGGAACGGCCCTATGGGGGTGTTTGAAATGGAAAATTTCGAGCATGGAACAAAGGCCATTGCCGATGCCGTGGTGAACGCTACAAAAAAAGGCGCTTACTCACTTATAGGTGGTGGTGACTCAGTTGCGGCCATCAACAAATATAAGATGACAGACGAGGTAAGTTGCGTATCTACAGGGGGTGGAGCTATGTTAGAGGGCCTCGAGGGGCATGTATTACCCGGGGTAGCGGCTGTGGAAGAAGATGTTGAAAAGATTGCCAAATAGGGTAACTTTTCCCCTGTTTTTCAGGCGTACCTTTGTGCTTTATTTACTATAAATGCATCCGAAACTAAAAAAGATACTGGGCTACCTGCGTAATAAATACCTTACAGCTACCCTCATTTTCTTTGTGTGGATATGTTTCTTCGACCGCAACGACCTTATTTCGGAAGTAAAGCTGGTTTACAAAATAAACAAGCTAAAGGGTGAACGTACCTACTACCAGAAGCAGACGGATGCTACCAACGAGGAGTTGAAGGAACTGCAGACTAACCCCGCCAACCTTGAAAAGTTTGCCCGCGAAAAATACTTAATGAAGAAAGACAACGAAGACGTTTACGTTATAGTTGACAAGAATAACAAGCTGCTTGATACTGTTAATGTGGTAGTGAAATAGAGCTACCTATTCCCTGATTTAATTATGCTTATCAGACCTTACACTCATTCAGATGCCGTCAAGTGCCGTGAAGTATTCATTAGCAATGTGCCCAAGTATTTTGCAGCCGATGAATTAAGCAAACTCGATAACTGGCTAAACGCGCTGGATACCGATACACTACCATACACCAGCGCTGAAGCTATTTACTTTTATGTATTAGAGCTTAAAGGAGAACTTATTGGCTGTGCAGGGTTTTATACTATGAAAGGCGAAAACAAAGCTCAACTGAATTGGGGCATGGTGCATGCAGATTACCAACATAAGGGTTACGGTAAACTACTGTTCGATTACAGGGTAAACAAAATACATGAGATTGCACCCGGCAGACAAGTAACACTATGGACCAGCCAGCATACTTATAAGTACTACGAGAAGTTAGGCATGAAAGTAGAATCGGTTACACCAAACGGCTTTGGTTATGGGTTCGATAAGCATGTGATGTACTTACCGGATTAGCTTTTGTACACTCCAAACACCTTCCTCAACGTATCAGAAATCTCGCCCAGTGAAACATAGTTTTCACAAGCCTCAACTATAGCAGGCATAAGGTTGGTATCTTCTTTGGCATTCTTTTCCAACTTAGCTAATGATGCTTTTGCCTTTTCATTATCGCGCTCTGCTTTTACTTTCTTAAGCTTGTCAATCTGGTATTGCCTTATTGAATCATCAACCCTGAAAAGGTTATCGGGTTGCTTTTCTTCTACCTCGAATTTATTTACCCCTACAATTACTTTCTTTCCTTTCTCAATATCATCCTGGTATTGGTAAGCCGATGCTGCAATCTCATTCTGTATATAGCTCTTCTCAATAGCTTTCACCGTGCCTCCCATCTTTTCAATCTTATCCAGGTAATCCCATGCCGCTTTCTCTACTTCATTTGTCAACGATTCTACAAAGTATGAACCTGCCAGCGGGTCGACTGTCTGAGGAACACCGCTTTCGTAAGCTACTACCTGTTGGGTGCGCAGTGCAATACGTGCAGCTTCTTCGGTAGGTAAGGCAAGGGCCTCGTCAAAGCCATTGGTGTGCAACGATTGTGTGCCGCCCATTACAGCAGATAATGCCTGTATGGTTACACGTACAATATTGTTCATGGGTTGCTGGGCGGTAAGCGTAGAGCCTGCCGTTTGCGTATGGAACCTTAGCATCTGCGCCTGTGGCTCAGTAGCGCCCAGCTTTTTAGTAATCTCGGCCCACATGCGTCTTGCCGCGCGGAACTTGGCCACTTCTTCAAACAGGTTGTTATGCGCGTTGAAGAAGAACGAAATACGCTTGGCAAATACGTTTATATCCAGCCCTTTTTTAATAGCAGCCTGGCAATATTCACGGGCATTGGCAAGGGTAAAGGCAAGTTCCTGCACAGCAGTAGCGCCTGCTTCACGCATATGGTAACCTGATATAGATATAGTGTTCCACTTAGGAACCTCTTTGCTGCAATACTCAAATATGTCGGTGATGATGCGCATAGATGGCACGGGAGGATAAATATAGGTACCGCGCGCGGCATACTCCTTCAATATGTCATTCTGTATGGTCCCTGATATCTTCTTTATATCCGCTCCCTGTTTCCTGGCAAGGGCAATATACATGCCCAGCAATATAGATGCCGTAGAGTTGATGGTCATAGAGGTAGATACATCCTCAAGCTTAATGCCATCGAACAATATCTCCATATCGCGCAGGGTATCAATTGCCACACCCGATTTACCTACTTCGCCTTCAGCAAGGTCGTGGTCGCTATCGTAGCCCATTTGGGTGGGCAGGTCAAATGCAACTGAAAGGCCCGTAGTGCCATTTTTGAGCAGGTAATGGTAACGCTTGTTCGATTCTTCAGCCGTAGAAAAACCTGCATACTGCCGCATTGTCCACAGCTTGCTGCGATACATATCAGGGTGCACACCACGGGTATAAGGGTATTGGCCGGGTTGCTCATCGGCAAAGTCCTGCTTGGGGTATACACGCTTTATCTCTATACCGGAATCGGTAAAGAATTTATGCTCTTCGGTTGGTTCAGCCATAACTTAACATTATTAGTAACAGTGCAAAGATAACTAATGCATCGTCTACCCCACCCTGCCCTCCCCTTGCACAAGGAGAGGGATATCCTATATAACCACTTCCGTCAGCCTGAGCTTGTCGAAGGCCATCTGTATTTAAGGCTTCACGCAAAGAACGCAGAGTAACAGCCACGCAGAGGGCGCTGAGTTTTTCCGCCTTTTAATCTTTGTCATCCCGACCGTAACGTCGGGGCCCTTAGCAGGGGCCGGAAAAAAGAAGAAGAGGTAAGTATGCTTGCACATCACTTACCCCTTATTCCTTACTACTATCTACTGATATTTTAGTGTCCGCCCATTCCGCCTCTCATACCGGCAGGCATTGGCGAATAGCCCGAAGGAATGGTAAAGGTATCATCGCTTACCGATTGCTTGGTTACGCTTTGCGCGGTATATGTTATAGTCATACCATGGCTGCTTCCGCTGAATTGCAAAGGGAACCCTTTCAGTCCACTATATTCACCTTCTTTTCCCCCGTATGAAGAAGGAATGTCCTCGGTATACCAGACATCGGCAGGTGTTCCATCTTTACCTGTTATCTGGGCCTTTTTGCAATTGTATCCTGCAATAGTCTTGGTATCGTCAAGGTACTTAATGTTGCTTGCGTTAGCATCTCCGCTCTTAGATTTATTGGCAGTCTTCGAAATATATTTGTTGCTGCCCATATCCATTAATGTTGTAACGCTGTCGGCGCCTTTATCGGCAAACGCTGTTGTTTTCATCATGCCCATATCCATTACCACTTTCGATTTACCTGGTTTAAAATACATGGTCATGGTGGCGTTTTTCATCATTTGCGCCGCCTGCGGGTTACCGCCCTCTACACTTACTGTATAGGTTATAACTCCTTCAAAGGTGGCGTCGGCTGACGGGGCCGGTGTTGTGAATGACATACTTGTAATTCCGATAGTTCCAACGGTTAGTAATGCTAACGCGGCGAATAAAGTTTTTTTCATAACGTAGGGATAATTAATAGGTTTAGAATGGTAAAGCTACAATTTTAGGCTTATCCCTCTCCTCACACAAAGGTGTGAGTATGCTATTTTAATTTTTCGCTGCTACGACACTAATCTCGATGGCTATCTTTACTTAGCTTATCGAAGGCGATACGTGTTTAAGGCTTCACGCAAAGGTCGCAAAGTGAACAGCCCGCAAAGAACGCAAAGATTTCAATTCCTAATTTCTAATTGAGGGGCATTGATGCGATATAGTTATAAGGATTGAGAAGTGGAAAAGAACAATAGAAATTAACAATGGGGTGGCTCCGAACCCCTTTATTAGCAGGCCTTCCATTGTTAAATACAACGATTTACAATGAAGCAGTAAATTTATTGATTATCAGATAATTACTAAAATAACTGATTATCAATATATTACATAAATATGGTTAAAATATTTAGAAAGAATTATTGTTACCTGACAATGCACCTTCACATAAAGCGTAAAAGCTATTGCAGTCAACGAGGGCGTACATCTTTTCTTTTAAAAATTAAATCGTTTGCAATTACCATATAATTATTACTTATTGAATAAATTTGGATAAAGCACATGCCTGTTGGTTTTGAAACCAGACAATATCCAGCCCAACCATCAACATCAATACCCATCCACCAGTCATCTTTCATAGTAGAATCGACATATTTCAAGGTATAGTGGTAATTACCCTTCTGTCCTCCCCAAAATCGGTCACCAATATTCTCGGCATCATAATCTGAAATAGATAATTCTTTTTTTGTTATATTTATTTGCAAAGTAGTGTCTTCAATATAAACCCAAGTCCCTTGAATCAAATTAAGAATTTTACTTGATTTCGTATGGCGGGGAAAATGCGAGAGTTTAAGTTCATTGCCATTTTCATCATAGTCTTTATGGCTAATCAATATGGCATCAGTGTAAGTTCCTTTCGTCATTACTGCCCCATTTTCATAATACTCTATTGCATCTCCATTTGATTTACCATCCTTAACAGGGTATTCGCTTTTTAGTTTGCCATTCTCATAATACTCTTTTTGGATGCCATTAGCTGTATCATTTCTAAAAGGATATTCAGCCTGTAATTGTCCATTTTCGAAATATAATTTATTCAATCCATTTGCCTTGCCATCTATAAAGTGATATACAGCTTTTAATTTACCACTTTTATAATAGTCTCTTTCTACCCCAACCTTTAAATTGTCCTCGTATATAGATAAGCCATAATAAGGGGCATTAGTGTTGTCAGTTAAAGTCATTTTGTCAGGGTTCCCATCATAGAACTCAATCCACTTTCCCTCTTTCAATCCATTCACCATTAAATTCTTTGCCTCAGCCTTATTGGTAAAGCCGCTATCGGGGTATTCAGGTTGTTGCCCAAAAGCATTAATGCCAAAGCAAAGGGTTAGTATTAGAATCAAACTGTGCTTCATACTTATATGTAAAACTAAGGATTATCCTTTTTATTTTAACACAGAGAGCACAGAGTTAAGGGAGTTTCACAGAGAAAACCCGCTCTGTGTAGCTCTGTGTTTCTCCGTGGCCTCTGTGTTGAAGGAATTTAATAGGTCTCCGTCCCGAAAAATACCCTATTTTTGTCGCCTCATTTATGGCAAAACAGCAAAATATCCGCAACTTCTGCATCATTGCGCACATCGACCATGGTAAAAGTACCCTGGCCGACAGGCTATTGGAAATTACCAAGACCATTAACAAGCGCGATATGCAGGCGCAGGTTTTAGATGATATGGATCTGGAACGTGAGCGCGGCATTACCATTAAGAGCCACGCCATACAAATGAACATTATCCATAAAGGAGAAGAATTTACCCTTAACCTTATTGATACCCCCGGCCACGTAGATTTTTCGTACGAGGTATCGCGCTCTATTGCCGCCTGCGAAGGGGCACTGCTGCTGGTTGACTCTACACAGGGCATACAGGCCCAAACCATATCGAACCTTTACCTGGCATTAGATAACGACCTTACCGTTATACCGGTGCTTAACAAGGTAGATATGCCCAATGCCATGATTGAGGAAGTGAAGGACCAGATGGTAGATATTATCGGCTGCAAAAGGGAAGAAATAATGCTGGCCAGCGGCAAAACCGGCCAGGGTGTAGATGAACTTATAACCGCTATTATCGACCGTATTGCTCCTCCGAAAGGAGACCCTGAAGCACCGCTGCAAGCTCTTATTTTCGACTCCGTATTCAATATTTTCCGTGGCATAGTTGCGTATTACAAGGTAGTAAACGGTACTATCAAGAAGGGTGACAAAGTAAAATTTGTAGCCACCGAAACCGAA
>JABDGY010000032.1 GCA_013285805.1 Bacteroidota bacterium
GGCAAAGTAGGTTATGTGGTACAACCCAATGCAGGTGCAATAGCAGATGCAATTAGTGACTTTTACCAGAATAAACGAGAAGAAACCTTTGTGGCCAATACCCAAAATGAGAAGAAGCGTTTCCAGTGGGATTCGTTTGCCTCGGCTATTGAGGGGTTATATAAAAAGGTAAAGGGTTAATTTCCTGAGAGCAGTTTCTTCACCGTATCAGAAATAGCTTTGCCTTCAGCCTTGCCGGCCAGTTGTTTTGATGCAACTCCCATAACTTTACCCATATCAGCCATTGATGAGGCTCCTACCTGGGTCATAATGCCTTTAATGGTAGCTTCCAGTTCTTCCTGGCTCATTTGTTTGGGCAAAAAGCTTTCTATTACCGATGCCTGGAAAAGCTCAGTAGCTTCCAGCTCAGGGCGATCCTGGGTTTTGTAAATCTCAGCAGTCTCTTTACGTTGCTTTACCATTTTCATCAGTGCTTTCATTTCAGCATCATCGCTGGTGCCTTTTTCCGATGATTTTAATAAAAGTATCTCTGATTTTATGGCACGTAAAGCATCCAGTTTCTTGCTGTCTTTAGCCAGCATTGCGGTTTTGATGTCCGCGTTTATTTTTTCTTCCAGTGTCATGTTAGTTTATAAAGTTTAAAGTTCATAAAGTTTGTAAAGTTGAAGGTTTATAAAGTTATCTGAAAAAAGAGTTTTACTTTTTGCTTTAAGAACTTTATAAACTTTTCACTTTTATAAGGGGTCTTTTAAAAACTTAATGCATTCATGGGGGTTAGGCGAGGAGAACACAGTATTTCCCGCTACCAATATATCAGCACCGGCACGAATCAAGGGCAGTGCATTATCTAAGTCAACTCCACCATCGATTTCGATTTTAGTTTTGGCACTGTTTTCAATAATAAGCTGCTTGAGGCGCAAAACCTTATCAAATGTGTGTTGTATGAATTTTTGCCCACCAAAGCCCGAGCTTACCGAAATAAAGGAAAAGTACGGAGACGAAAGAAAGACCAATATAGTATTTGCCGGTGCCGATTTCAGGATGGAAGACGTTATTGCCGATGAAGATGTGGTTATAACCATATCGCACCTGGGCTATATTAAACGTACCCCGCTGGCCGAATACAGGCTGCAAAGCCGTGGCGGAAGGGGCGCAAAAGCCGCAGAAGCCCGCGATGAGGACTTCCTGGAACACATGTTCGCCGCTACAAACCATAACTACCTGCTGCTCTTCACCAAATCGGGGAAATGTATGTGGATGAGGGCCTACGAGGTTCCCGAAGGGGCAAAGGCTTCGAAAGGCAGGGCTATTCAGAACCTGCTGAACCTGGCGCCGGACGATAAGATAATGGCCTATATTAATGTGAAGAACCTGGCCGATGTAGATTACCTGAAGAACAACTATATAATTCTCTGCACCAAGAACGGTATTATAAAGAAAACCTCGCTGGAAGCCTATTCAAGGCCAAGGCTGAGCGGTATTAATGCCATAACCATAAGGGATAAGGATGAGCTTCTGGAAGCACGCCTAACCAATGGCAATAACGAAATGATACTCGCGCTGAAATCGGGTAAGGCAATACGCTTTAATGAATCGAAGGTGCGCCCTATGGGACGTAATGCTTCAGGCGTTAAGGCTATTACACTTGGCGGGCCGAAAGACGAGGTGGTAGGCATGGTTTGCATAGTAGACCCTAAGGCATCGAGCATACTTGTAGTTTCTGAAAAGGGCTACGGCAAACGTTCAGATGTTGAGGAGTACCGCATAACCAACCGTGGAGGAAAAGGTGTTAAAACCATTAGCATTACCGATAAAACCGGCGACCTTATAGCTATTAAAGATGTGGTAGATACTGACCACCTTATGATTATAAATCGTTCGGGTATTGCCATACGCATGTCGGTATCTGACCTGCGTGTTATGGGCCGCGCCACACAAGGCGTAAGGCTCATTACCCTGAAGGATAGCGATTCTATTGCTGCCGTAGCCAAAATAGACGTACAGGAAGACGAGGCTATTATTGAAGGCGTTGATGGCGCTGCCGGAATTGACCCCAATGGGGGAGACGGAGGTGCAGGAAGCGGAGTAGGTAATGGCATTGCTTCTGAAACAGAACCAACGGAACCACAGGAGTAATAAAAACAGCAATTCAATCAATGGCTTACGTTATCCGCTAATTAGTTGTTATCCTGAAACGCAGGGTGACGTACATTTGTTATGACATTAAATTAAAAATTAAATTTGCCCAACTAATAATATCCCTATGAGAAAGTCATTTATTGCTGCAGCACTTATTACAACCGCCGGGTTACAGGCATTTGGCCAGAATAACAAGGTGGTGAGCGCCAACATGTATTTACAGGATTACGTGAAGGATAACGACACTACCGCCCTGAAGAACGCTAAGGCCGCTATTGATGAAGCCGCGCAGAATGACAAGACAAGGAACGAACCCAAAATGTTCCTGTACAGGGGAGAGGTGTATAAAACCATATATGAAAAAAACCTGGGCGATATATCCAAGAAATTAATGATGGCATCGGGAGGCAAGCTTGACCAGGCAGCCCTTCAAAAAGCCAATACACAGGCCTATACTATGGATGATACCACCCAGCTGACCATAGCCATGTATTCATTTTTACAGGTTATTCAGCTTGAGCCCAAAGGCGGATATGCCGATGAGGCAAGGCAAATGCTGCAGGCTTGCGGCGGGCATATGCAGAACATTGCCATTGCCGACTATGGCAATAAAAATTATTCTACCTCGTTAATATTCTTCGAAAGAGTATTTATGGGAGTTAAGGCGCAGGGAATACCGGACACATCGAAGGCTTATATAAGCCTGCTGCAGAATACTGCCCTTACTGCCATGAAAGCAAAGAACTATCCCAAGGCTATTAGGTATAATAATGAAATGATTGCGGATAAAATAGGGGGCGCTACACCTTACACAAACCTTATGAAGATGTATTCGGACAGCATGTACCACATAATGGATACCAATAAGGCCATAGATATAGTAAAACAGGGCCGTACAACGTATCCCGATGATTTTGACCTGCTGATAAGCGAGACCAACATTTTTATGTGGAAGCATGATAACGACCATGCTATAAACAACCTGCAACTGGCAATAGATAAGTTATCGAAAGAACCTAATGCCACCGATGACAATCATAAACAACTTATGGCCCAGCTTTACTCGGCTATGGCAAGCATTTACGATAAACTGGCTAACCCGCGCGACCTTGCTACCGGTAAAGACCAGCCTAAGCCAGCCAACTACGATGAACTTTTCGGTAAAGCCGAAAACGGTTATAAAAAGGCCCTTGAAGTAAAGCCCGAGTACTTTGAAGTTAATTTTAACCTGGGCGCACTCTATAATAACCGCGCCAAATATATATTCGACCAGTTAAGAGCGCTGCCCGATAAGGACCAGGCGGCCAAATCGAAGCCTATGAGCGATGAAGCAAAGGACTGGCTAACTAAGGCACAACCTTACCTTGAAAAGGCACATGCCGAAAGGCCGGATGATGCACAGGTTAAAAGGGTATTACTCGGCCTGTATGCAAGTACCGGACAGGACGATAAAGCCAAAGCGCTTACCACACCTAAACAGTAACATTATTTGAAAATACCACCGCTCAATATTACAAGGCTTTTGTTTTGTTTACTGGGCGTGGTATGTCTTGTCGGCTGTAGCACAGGCAACAAATTTGCTTCCTCTTTTGGCAAACGCCGATACGAAAAGGGCTACTATTGGGATAGAGCGGTGAATACAGAAACAGTTAAGAGAAACAGTACAGAGAGTGTAAAAATTACAAAAAGAGAAACAGTAAACAGAAACAGTGTAGCTGCAGGAAATAGAAAGAGTGAAGCCACATTGCATGTTTCCGAAGCACCTGCCGTGATAACCCAACAGGCGGTGCCTACGGTAATAAAAAAAACAGCTTTAGCACAGGCTGTGCAAAAGAACCTGAAGCTGAAAGATGCACTGAAGAAAGCCCAATTTTACGAAGCAGAGCAGGCGAATGATGCTGGTAGCCCTGCCGATGATAATACTAATAACTCTACAGGTTCAATAAGTACGGTACGCGTATGTTTTATTTTTGCAGCCTTAAGCCTGCTGGCCATAATATTTGATTTAGGTAAGGTTTTAGGCATAGGCAGTGCAGCATTTATACTTCTCTTCCTGCTCTTTCTTGTAGCAGCTTTCATATCTCTCCCTGCGCATAATAAAACCGGATTGGCAAATGAGCCAACAGGTAACAGCCTTTCTCCGGCAAATGCCAATAGTAACCTAAAGCAATCTAACTATGCCACAGCCGGCATGGTATTATCAATAGTAGCCATTGTTGTCGCCCTTCCGGCTGATTTCATAGCAATTTTTGCTGCCGCACTGGGTGACCAAATTGGAATAGCGTTTGTATTTGCAAGCATCCCCTTTACATTAGCAGTTATAGGCATTATACTTTCTATAGTAGCCTTAAACCATAACGAAGTCCATAGGGGTCGTGCTATAGCCGGAATAGTATTGGGTGGAATAGTCATATTTGCTGCTGGCCTTCTCTTTGCCGCACTTTTAGTGATATAAATGAATCTGTCGATGAGGCCGCAATACTTCTTAAGCTTACTGGTAGCGTTTTTTCTAGTAATGGGCTGCAGCTCGGGCAATAAGTTTGCATCCTCTTTTGGTAAACGACACTATACAAAGGGGTTCTTCTTAAACAGAGCGGGGAATACAGAAACAGCTAAGAGAAACAGTACGGAGGATGCAGGAATAGCAAGGAGAGAAACAGTAAACAGAAACAGTGTAACTGCCGGGAATAGAAAGAGTGAAGCCACACTGCCTCTTTTCGATGCCGATAAAACGCCTGTAGTTATAGCACCTCCGGTACCGGAGAAGGAAAATAGTGTTGCAACTGTTGAAGGTACCGCAAAAAGCAGGCTAGCCGCAATACCTTACCTGTTGCCTGTTAATCCGAGCGACAGTATTAAGGCACAGCAGGAAAAAAGTAAAACTGCGCTGCATACCGCCCAGGGCGTTTTTGTGACAGGTATATTACTTATAGCCATTGCTCTGTTTTCGGTGTTCTTGTCTTCTACAACAACTGTTATATCCTTAAGTGGCCTTTTTATAGCGGGGTTAATACTGGTTGGCATTGGAGTTGTACTCTTCGCTATAGTGCCCCGTAAACCTATGCCCGAAGCCGGCAATACTGAAAGAACCCCTCCGAAAACAGTGAAAGACCCCGCAAATGAATATACCAATTTGGGGAAATCGGGTTTTTATATATCAATTGGTTCCATTGTACTTTCGGCTACATGCTTATTGTTGGTTTATTCGCTTGCGGGAAGTTCAACATTACTTGCGGCAATTGCAAGTTTTGTTTTACTGGCTGCAGGCGTGTTCATAGGGCTGGTAGGCTTAATTGTGTCGCTTATTTTATGCGCCATAGCCATGCACCATAAAGACGCCCATCCCGACCTGGCAAAAATAGGGGCAACTATATCGGGTATTATATTAGGGGTTTTGGTCACAATTATTCTATTAGCATTGGTGTAAATAATGTTTGCAAAAAGCAGGATATATACAGTTGTGTTGACCTTAATAGTGCTTGCAGGCTGCGGCACACAGGGCAAATTCGCTTCGGTTTTCGGCAAACGCAAATACACCAAAGGACATTTTTGGGACAAAGCGGGGAGCGGAGAAACAGTGCGTGGGAAAACAGAAAGAGAAACAACAAAGAGCCCCATTCTTACCTCCGTCCCCTTTAGGGGAAGGAAAGAGGAAGGGGTAGCATTGCCTCTTTTCGATGCCAACGAAATTATAGTTTCTTCACCGGCACTTGAAAAGAAAGAAAAAGTAGCGATTACTAAAAATATACATAGCACATGGGTTGGAGAAAATGAGGAAGCCGTTAAGGAAAACGGCAATGAGCCTGCCAATAATTCACCGGAGCATACAGGGCGCATTTTATTGGGAATAGGCATTTTACTTATACCATTCACCATACTGCTGGGGGCATTCATTTCCATACCCGGGCCGGTTATACTGCTTATTGCATTACTGGTGCTGGCGCTTATAATTGCCGGTTTAATACTTAGCGGTAGCAAACAAAATAGCGGAAGCGAACCAACGGCTGTACCTGCACAGGATAAATTCAAACCTGCTACTGACGATTACTACAATAAAGATGCCGCCAGGGCCCAGCAGCAGGGCATTGCAGTGCAGCCTACCCAGACCAGTATGGGTATAGTCGGGTTTGTAATGGCCCTTACGGGTCTGCTTTTATTGCTGTTTACCTATATATTACTTGCTTCTATCCCGGTTACAACACTTTTCGGAGGGCTTATACTCGGGTTCTTCGGTGGGCTAGCAGTCATTAGCCTGGTTATAGCATCTATAATTTCCAATTATGCTATACGGCACAACGACAAGCACATGCGCCTTGCCTCGCTTGGGTTTACCATATCGAGCGTTGCATTGGCAATTTTAATCATTTACTTTGTAGCGTCAAAGCTGTAATAAAAGCGTATTATGTTAAAAAAAGGAATTGCATATTGTTTACTGTTATCGGTAGTGTTGCTTGCAGGCTGCGGCACACAGGGCAAATTCGCCTCGGTTTTCAGCAAACGCAAATACACCAAAGGGTACTTTTTTAATAAAGCGGAGAATACAGAAACAGTAAACAGAAAGAGTGCGGAGAGCGTGGGAATAGCAAAAAGAGAAACAGTGCGGAGAAAGAGTGAAATAGCACTGCCTCTTTTTGATGCCAATAAAAATACCGTTGCTTCAAATACAGAAAGCTCCTCTTTCGGAGGAGTTGAGGAGGCCAGGAAAAAATCATTGGCTTTAAACATTGTCGCGGCTGCCATGCCCATTGATACCAATAAAATGCACCCATCGGAGGGTGTCAGCGAAAAGGCCCCGCGTTATACCGACTACGGCGTTACCAGCCTTATATTTTCATTGGTAGGTTCACTGGCCGCTGTTTACCTTATAGCTTTTAGCTTAGGCGGCGGCGGTTTGGTTATATGGTTCCTGGGGGGCCTTGCCATACTTGGGCTGATAGGGGGCTTTGTCTTTTCAATTTTGGGCGAAGCCAGCCAGTACGAGGTGCACCGCAAGCTGGCAAGGGTAATATTGCAGGTATACACACTGCTGATACTTGTACTTTTAATTGCTTTAATTTTCAGGTTATAATTGGAAATTCAAATAGCTTTATAAACTTTTAACTTTACGAACTTTATAAACTATGCGATTAGTGAAATATGTATTGATTTTGGGTTTAGTAGCAGTAACCTCATTTGCAAGCGCGCAAAGCGACACGGTGCATATGAATACCAACTGGGACGACACCACGTATTACCCCATAAAACTGTACGGATTTACCGCCCAGCGGATACTGGAATACAATTTCGGGCATAATGCCGCTATATTACTCGATTACGATTTTGTGCTTAAAGCCTGCATGGCCGATACAGCCGAAGAAGGCTATTTTGGCGAAAAGGCAAAAGAATCTTTACGGGTACTTGACTCGCTGCTGGCTGTTTACAGGGACGATACCATTGTAGACAACGAGTATTCATCGGGCATACGCCATATAATGGCCAAATGCATAAACAAGGGAGATGTGAAAGTGTTTGACAAAGGCAAACAGGTGTATGTAGATGTTATTACCAACCGCCTTGAACGCTATGGTGAAATGGCCGACCGCTTTTATTATCTGCCCGGCATAAAGCCCTTTTATTCGGTTGATGAGTACTCGGGCATTATAGATAACCCAACTGATACAGCCTCAGTACGCAGGCACAAAAACCATTACAAGGAATACGTAAAAATGGGCGAAAAGCTTAAGGAGTGCGGGAAATAGAGAAGTGGGTTACGAGCTATTTAAGAAGTTATTGCGTACCCTATTAAGAAAGGTACAGAAAGCATTAAGGAAATATATCCAGTATATTCACAAATGTCGTAAATTTTATGTGAGGCTAGTTCGTCAATTCTTTCGTCTGGTTCATTGCCCTGACGTAATTTTAATTGTGCGGCCCTCAATTTCTTCCGAGCTTCACGTAACAATGATACTTCCCCGTAAAGGGCAATTGAACTAGCCAAGATACCAAGACCTATTGCTATTATTGCAATATTGAAATAACAATTTGGGGCATTGTTTTTCTTTAGTGAAATTATGACGCTTAAACTACCAGAAGCAACAAGTATGACTTGTTTTATAAAAGCATACTGCTTTTCATTGGCCAGATCATTTGTCTTGAATAATTCTTCAGTAATTTGTGTTAATTCTTGTTCCTTATCCATAACTCAAAGTTATTTAATTGGTAATTTAATCCCAATACACTTCTATCTATTTTAAGTGTTTAACGATCCACGTTATTATTGTAGGTGTTACCAATCCAAATAAAAAGGAACATACTAGGCCTATTACCCATCTCAAATTACCATAACCATTATCTTTTTGAAGCCAATGCACACCATACATCCATCTTAATTTGAATAATTGAATCTTATTTAATTTTGACCAGTATTGACTTCCATTTACAAAACTAAAAAGCACATTAAATGAAGATACTGTGTCATATTCTCCAGGATAATCACGGATTATACATTTTATCTCATCATATATTTTATTACTGGAATTAATATCTATATATTCCTTATCTTTTACTTTAATTGTTAATTTCTCAACAGGTGTTGGTGGTTTAGGATTTATGTCTATGTGATATAGTTTTATTTTTCTTACTACCATACCTCAAATATAGCAAAAAGGTGGGCACGTTTCAGGTGGTTAGGCTAGACAAAGGAACAGACACATAGATGCACAGAATTGTGCCAAAACCACCTAATAAAGTGAAACTTCTACGTAACAAATTGATTCCTTGATATATAAAGGCTGCTTTGTCCTATAATAAATATTATGTTAAGTAGCTTACTCTGTAGTCTCCCCATCACTTGCAGTTTTTGATGGCTTCATTAACTCCTGTATCTTGCTTCGCAATCTACCCGTTAATTCCCGCCATTCGTTTGAAAGCCTGACGCTAAATTCTTAACGCCTTGCGCTTTGATGCAAAGCTATCAGGCTAAATTTAGCGTCAGGCTTTCAAACTCAAAAACAGGCAAGAGAGACTAATCATATTTTTAAGGGGGATAAGTCTCTTTCTATTCTCAACCTTTAGTTAACTATCCTCTTACCTACATAAGCTACACGCCTACGGCTTTAGACATAATATGATTTATAGAAATTATTTTGCCTACGTCTCAATGTGGCATATTCGGGAATTATCTTTTGAATTAGCGGTTAAAATCTTTCAGATTTTTAAAATAAGTATATTTGAATTTAGGGAAAAGTGATACACCCGTACTGCAAATACGGGTGCGGTCAGTCAATGCGTAACATGCCGAAACCATGTTTACATTAACTATCACTTTTTTGATAGTAGCCAAAATAAAGGTTACTGTTAGAATAAGTGTAACCCGAAAATAAACTTAGTATATAATTACGTAGTTTTTTAAGACCATTAAGTTGGTCTTTTTTTATATGTAACTTTGTGTTGTTTTTTAAACAATTAATTACATAGGAATCTTTCTCTTTTTGTCCGCTAAATTCAAAAGCTAAATTCCTAAGTATTGAAGCCACTTTCGACTGTTTAAAGGGAAGCAAAATTTTCCTATAAATTAATTTTATGTTAAGTACGGAACATTAAGCATACTTGAACCGTTTCATGTCTCTGATTTAAAGGGACTACATGAAACACCTATTCACGCCCTCTTTCTCAACCATTATTTGAATGTCTTTTTTGTTTTGGGGGTTAAATGCTTTCGCATTTAGGAAATGAATATATCGTATATTTGTACCGGAAACTTATTCTGGTTTCAATTCTATTTTTTTAGGGAACAGTGGCGCCCTACGCAGATAGTAGCTGCGAGGTAAGTATTAACTTAAATCTATGGTGTAAATGACACACTCAGATTACGTCACTGCTATATCCCCAATATTGGCAGTGTTATTTCTGTATCTCTTAGAAAATTACGAGATAAGAAAAAAGAAGAAATAAAATTTAATATTTTATGTGTTAAGCAGTCTATATTTGGGCTGCTTTTTTTAATTGAATTTTTCTCTTTTTTTCCCCCAAAACAAACGACATTCGTACGGGAATCACTTTCCCTCTTGCCTGCATTCCGTACGTTAGACATAATATGCATTATATAAACATATGTGAAATAATTTTCAAGTGATACACATAAGGTTCATATAACGTAACATTATGTTAAATACCTGCAATATGCGTTCCCACATCATTTTAAGCATCTAATTAAATGACCTTAAAACTAACCTGCCACAAATGCCTGATTCACTGGTAAAAGACTCCGGCTTGCTTAATGATTTTATTAAGGTAGATGATTAGTTTTTTATTATCGGACTAATGACTTACGACTATTGACTAACGACTCTAGTTTTTAACTTTGCATTATGCGCGATTTACCACAAATTGGAGATATAGTTTACCTGAAAGCGAACCCTGCGGTTAAAATGACCGTGGAGAAATGCACCTATACCCGCAATGCCGCAATGGTTACCTGCTCTGTACCTGACCCTATTACAGGCCTTATGGAAAGCCAGGAATTCAATTCTGTTTTACTTGAGAAAGAAACTCCCGAAGGGCCCGCATCTGCAATGCGAGAACCAACCATGTTCCGCCAGATATTCTCATTCGACGGGCGCATACGCCGCCTGGAATTTGGCTGCATATTTGTTATTTACTGGATTTTTTACGGAGTTGTTATCGGATTTGTGGACGCTCAACCTTTACTGGGCTTTGCATTTATACCCATGCTGTGGCTTATTATAGCTGCCAGTTGCAAGCGCTGCCACGATACGGGCCGCAGCGGCTGGTGGCAACTGGTCCCCCTTTTCTTTTTCTGGCTGCTGTTTGAAGATGGGCAACGCGGGCCTAATGAATACGGGCCAAACCCGAAAGGGATTTAAACCTCACCCCTGCCCCTCTCCTTGCACAAGGAGAGGGAAGGAATCCGCCTACTGGCGGAGGAAGGGCGAGGTGAATAATTTTTAACTTTGTCTAATGAAGTTCACCCTCCTCATCTGCTTAACTTTATGCCTGTTTAACATAATAAATGGGCAAACATTCTCAGTAAAAGGCACTGTTACAGATGATAAAACACAGAGGCCACTGAAAGGCGCTGTTGTTCGCATAGTAGGTTCCGATGGCCTAGATGCTATAGTAAAGACAGATTCTACCGGTTATTACTTTTTTGATTCCTCAAAGTTGAAATCAAATACTTCTTATATCGTATCGGCTGACGCCAGCGACCAGGATTACCTTGCCAGTTCTGCGAAAGCCAACATTACTACGGTAGGATTAACGGAATCGAAAATCTTTACTGCCGATTTTCAGTTAAGGAAAGGCGGCGTTATAGTTGACCGCTTCTTTCCCTTATTACGGTTTTATTACGAAAAAGCAGATGCCGTAGGAAGTTTACCTGACTCGCTTAACTATATTGTACGACTGTTGAAGGACAATCCCACCATTAAAATTGAAGCCGATGGCCACGGCAGCCCCGACGAAAAAGACGCTATGCCATTATCAATGGAAAGGGCGCTTGTTTGTAAAATATACATGTTTACACAAGGCATCGACTCTGCACGTATTGTGGCTAAAGGCTGGGGCTCAACTAAGCCATTAGAGGGCTGTAGCAAAAGCGATATTCGGAAAATGAAAACCAAAGAAGAAAAGATACAAGCCTGTGAAATGGACAGAAGGGTTGAATTCAGGGTGTTGAGTTTTAATTACAAACCAAAGGATAAACAATGAGATTGCTATTAGCTTCCCTCCTATTGCTTTGTACAAATGCTTTTGGGCAAAAATTCATTGTGAAAGGAACAGTTACTGATAATAAAACCAATAAACCAATTAAAGGCGCTGAAGTACGCTTGGAAGGTTCTGATGGCTTAGATGTCAGAATAAAGGCAGATTCAACAGGTGTTTACTTTTTTGATTCCTCAAAGTTGAAATCAAATACTTCTTATATCGTATCGGCTGACGCATCAGATCAAGGTTATCTTGCTTCTCCCGAAAAATACAATTTCACAGCAGCAGGGAAAAGAGATTCAATATACACGGCTAATTTTAACCTAGTGCGAAGCGGCTGCGGATGGATAAATTTTCCCGATTTTAAATATGCTTTTGATAAAGCAGAATTAACAAAGGATATGATAGACACTACTCTAAACTATTATGTCAAACTATTAAAAGAAAACCCTACGATAAAGGCAGAATTTGATGGTTTTGCTACTTATGGCGAAAAGAATCCAATACGGCTTTCCATTGAAAGGGCTCTTAAAATCAAAATAAATCTCTTCACTATGGGCATTGATTCGGCCCGCATTGTAACGAAAGGATGGGGCGATACCAGACCTTACACCGGCTGTAGTAAGAAAGATATTGCAAGAATGAAAACTCAGAGTGAAAAGGATTCAGCAAATGCCTTGAACAGAAGGGTTGAGTTTAGGGTGTTGAGTTTTAAGTACAAACCCAAAAGTGGTAAGGAATAAGGGATAAGGAATAAGTAAAACCTTTGCGCCTTTGCGAGAATCTGTAGTTAAACTTTTACTTATTACATATAACCTTTAACTTTGTCTCATGAAGTTTAAGCCCCTGCTTATTTTCTTTATCTGTGTTTTTATTGGTGTAAGTGCCGATAAAGTATCAAGGTCAATTACAATTAATTGCCCGAGGCTGCTATTCGGCTACAAAGAAACCGAGCTGAATAACCACCTGCAGGATTCGCTGCATTTCCTGCTGAGGGTAATGATAGATAACCCTCAAATTATTATGGAGATTGATGCCCATACCAGCTATAATGAAGGCAGTAAGGAGGAGAAACTGGTTATATCGAAAAAAAGGGCGGAGTCGTGTATACGATACCTGGGTTCAAAAGGTGTGGATACCATGCGCTTTAAAATAAAAGCCCTGGGCGACTCTATTCCCTGGCCCGGATGCGGGATAAATGCAATAGCTTCTTACCGGACAGATGAGTATAAACTGTACGCCGATTCTATGAACCGACGGGTTGAGTTTAAAGTATATAATTTTAGGTATGTGCCAAGGGGGATTAAATAGTCGTTAGTCGTAAGTCGTTAGAAACTACTTTGTGTGCTTTGCGCCTTCTCTGTTTTATCTCTGCGGTTATGGGGTATGTTGAAAACAATATCAGATTGTTTCTGGCATTTTAGGTATTGTGTATTTTATCAACCCTGAAAGGGTTGTATATGAGTAGCCCCCGATTAAAATCGGGGGTTATAGAAATAACCCATAGAATATAATCCCGTAGGGGTGAAATATTCAACCCGCTACGGGGTTGTTTTATGTTCGTCGGGTTGTTACACCACCGGTTTCACCGCCGGCTACCTATATTTAAGTCCTCCGGACTTTTACTTATACCTTTTTGCTTTCCCTTTACTCCGCACTCTTTCTCGCTCTGATTTATGGGGGGTGTTGAAAACAAAATTAGATTTCTATTTCAAAAACATTTTGAATGATAGAAATTTGTACTCGTCCGCAGTAGCCTTGGCGAAGGCGGAATAGTTCTTTGATAAAATAGGAATAAGGATTATGGGGTAAGGAGTAAGTCTCTTCGTGTGGCTCTATGGCCTCTGCGGTAACCCAATTTTCATTGATATTATCAATAGATGTTATTGGTTTTCAGCCTCATGAAAAATCAATATCAATGGCCTTTTATTGATAATTCAATTGTTTATGCCTTGCTATTCCATTGATAAGCTATTGTTTTAATATGCCAGTAAAGAGGTGTAAGGAATAAGGAGTAAGCCTTTGCGATCTTTGTCCGAATGGATCCCTTTAGGACGGTAAATAAACTTTGCGCCTTTGCGCGAAAATTTAACCTTTTACTTATTACATTTTAGTTTTTACTTACTTTAGCTACCTCATGAAACTGAAAGAAATAATATCCTATCTCGAGGCAGTTTGTCCGCCTGCTTACCAGGAAAGTTACGACAACTGCGGGCTTATTACCGGCAATACCGAGCAAGAAATAAGGGGCGCATTATTATGCTTAGATAGTACTGAAAATGTGGTAGATGAAGCTATTAAGTTAAAGTATAACTTAATCATTGCCCACCACCCTATTCTGTTCTCGCCCATTAAAAAGCTTACCGGCAAAACCTATGCCGAAAGGGTTATAATAAAAGCCATAAAAAACGACATTGCCATTTACGCCATGCATACTAACCTCGATAGTATACACACAGGCGTAAACCATAAAATAGCGGAGAAAATTGGCCTGAAAGACCTTGCTATACTCAGCCCTAAAAAAGGCATACTTAAAAAGTTGGTTACCTTCTGCCCTACCAACAAAGCCGATGAGGTGCGTACCGCCATTTTTGCCGCCGGGGCGGGAGTCATTGGCAACTATGACGAATGCAGCTTCAATGCTGAAGGTACGGGTACCTTTAAAGCCAACCATGCTGCTAACCCCTATGTTGGCAAGAAAGGCAAAAGGCATAATGAGAAAGAAGAACGCATTGAGACTATATTCTCCGTTGAAAAACAAAGCGCCATTATAAGCACCCTGCTGAAGGCCCATCCCTATGAGGAAGTAGCTTATGATATCTATTCCCTCGATAATGTACACCCCCGTGTTGGTTCGGGTATGATAGGCTCACTTCCCAAGCCTATGGCTGAAAAGGACTTCCTCACCCACCTGAAAAAGGCTATGAAGCTTGAATGTATACGCCACAGCCCTTTATTGGGTAAGAAAATAGAGCGCGTTGCCCTATGCGGCGGTTCGGGTTCTTTCCTGCTGCCCGATGCTATTGCCAAAGGAGCCCAGGTACTGGTTACCGCTGACTTTAAGTATCACCAGTTCTTCGATGCTGATAGTAAGCTGGTTATAGCCGATATAGGCCATTATGAAAGTGAACAGTTTACCCCTGAAATAATTTATGCTTTATTAAAGGAAAAATTTACTACCTTTGCACTCCAATTTTCAAAAACGAATACCAATCCCGTAAATTATTTTTAACAATATGGCTGCAGTAAAAGGCAAAAACGGAACTACAAAGAAATCATACTTACAAGGCCTTCAGGGCATGAACCAGGAACACCTGGAAGAAGAGCTCAGGAACCTTTACCAGTTACAACGCATTGACTCGCTTATTGATGAAATCCGCACCCTTCGCGGAGAACTGCCTATTGAAGTGCAGGAACTGGAGCATACTATAGAGAACCTGAAAGGCCGTATTGACAAGCAGAACGAAGAAGTGGTGAACCTTGAGAAGATGATATCGGACAAGAAGAACACCGCGAAAGACGCTACCGCCCTTATTAAGAAATATGAGTCGCAACAGAGCAAGGTGCGTAACAACAGGGAATACGAATCATTATCGAAAGAAATAGAGTTCCAGAAACTTGAAATACAACTTTCTGAGAAGAGGGTAAAAGAATATAAAGCCGCTATCATCACCAAGCAAGAGCTGGCAACCCAATCGGAGGCTGTGTTGAAAGATAAAAACAAAGAACTGAAGATTAAGAAAGACGAACTGGAAGAGATTGTAGGCGAAACCGAAAAAGAAGAAAAAGCATTGCTCAAAAAATCGGCTGAGGCACAAGCTAACATCGACCCTACCCTTTTAGACGCTTACAAGCGCATCCGCCCCAACTTTAAGAACGGCCTTGCTGTTGTTACCGTTGAGCGTGAAGCTTGCAGCGGTTGCTTCGTGAAGATTCCTCCGCAACGCCAGACCGAAATCACCTCGCACAAAAAGCTGGTGGTTTGCGAACATTGCGGCCGTGTACTGGTAGATAAAGAAATACTCGACGAAAAGAAAAAGGCTCCTACATCGAAAGTGTTGGAAAACCACGCCGGGTAAGGCATATAGCACTAACAGAAAGGCTCTCAGTTTGAGAGCCTTTTTTATTTATTTTTGTTCTATGGCAAAGCTTATAATATTCGGTTCGGGCGACATAGCGCAAATTGCGGACTACTACTTTAAAATTGACTCAGACCATGAGGTAGTGGCCTTTACCGTAAATAAGCAGTACATAAAAGAACCTACCCTCGATGGAAGGCCCGTGGTACCATTTGAAGACATTGAAAAGACATACCCTCCTTCGCAATTCAAAATGTTTATAGCCATAAGCTATGCCGGGCTTAATAAAATAAGAGCAGCCAAGTACAATGAGGCAAAGGCTAAAGGATATGAGCTTGTGTCCTATATCAGCAGCCACTGCACCTACCTGTCGCAATTCCCTTGCGGCGACAACTGCTTTATTTTTGAAGATAATACCATACAGCCTTTTGTGAAAATAGGCAATAACGTTACTCTGTGGAGCGGCAACCATATCGGCCACCACTCTACCATTCACGACCACAACTTCATCAGTTCACATGTGGTAATATCGGGCCATTGCACCATCGGGTCATATTGTTTCCTGGGCGTTAATTCAGCCACTCACCATTGGGTGAACATTGCCCCTGAAACCATACTGGCTGCAGGCGCCACAGTTTCAAAAGATACCGATAAGCAGGATGTATGGGTGCCGGCCAGGTCGGTAAAGCTCGACAAGAAAAGCGACGAAATAAAACTGTAACAGATGGCGTCTCCCTTATTATCAATAGTCAGCCCTGTTTATAAAGCCGAGGGTATTGTTGATGAACTGGTAAAGCTCATAGTTGCTGAAGTTGAGAAAATCACCCCTGACTATGAAATAGTATTGGTGGAAGATGGCAGCCCCGATAAATCGTGGCAAAAGATTGAAGAGAACTGCAAGAAGAACACTAAGGTAAAAGGCATAAAGCTTAGCCGTAATTTCGGCCAGCACTTTGCTATTACAGCAGGTATCGACAAAGCAGCAGGTAAGTATATTGTAGTTATGGATTGCGATTTGCAGGACGACCCTGCCTACATTCCGCAATTATACAACAAAGCATTGGAAGGCTACGATATTGTCTACACCCGCAAAAGCAAGCGTAATCATAAATGGTGGAAGAACATCACAGCTTCATTTTTTAACAGCATATTCAATTACCTGGTAGAAAATAAAACGAGGGAAAGCAATAACCAGGTAGGGGCATATAGCCTTATAGCACGTAAAGTGGCAGATGCGTTCAAGTCGTATAACGATTACCGCCGCCACTACCTAATGGTGCTTCGCTGGCTGGGCTTCAACTCTGCCTACATTGAAATAGAACACAAAGAACGGTATAACGGTAAAAGCAGCTATAACTTATCTAAACTCTTATTACATGCTATTGACGGCATTACAAGCCAGTCAGACAAACTACTGAGGTTAAATATTGCGGTAGGGCTTTTACTCTCGCTTCTTTCCTTTGCAGGAATAATAGTTATTGTGTTCCTCTACTTTAAGCATGGTTTCCTTAGTGGTTGGGCAAGTACTTCGGTGCTGCTGCTGTTCTCGACCGGTGTAATACTTACCAGTATTGGCATTGCAGGCCTATACATAGGCAAAACATTTGAGCAAGCAAAGAACAGGCCCAAATATATTATTGACGTGTTTTTAAATGAAAACGCATGATTAAATCATTCGGAGTAACTAAAACATCGGAAACGGAAGGCATTACCGATTGTCATATTGAAGAGTTCCATAATCTGGGGTATACCATTATTGAAGACCTTATCCCCGTTGGAGAACTGGACAGGTTCCGTAAAGAGTTGATGCGTATTTATGAATTGCAGGAAAAGGAATTCGGTCTCGATAACCTGAAAAAAATAAACGAGGAGAACCTTGCCCGCGCCCTGCTTTGTTATTCTGATTTATACCTGAGGCTTGCCCGTAATGCTAAAGCGCTTGAATATGTAAAGAAACTGCTGGGCACCTATTTTGTTCTTCACCTGCAAAACGGCATTATAAATATGCCTGGGCATGAGCATCACCAGAATTCGTGGCACCGCGATTTTCCATACCAGAACTGGGTTTCATCTGAGCCTATAGGGTGCAACGTTTTCTATTGCCTCGACGATTTCAGCGAGGAGAATGGGGCTACCTACCTCTTACCCCACTCGCATAAAATAGCCTACATGCCTTCAGAAGAATACCTGGAGAAACACGCGGTGCAGATGAATGCCAAAGCAGGTAGCGCCATTTTATTCGACAGCATGATGTTTCACAAAGCCGGTTTTAACCGTTCAGCCGATAAAGTACGCCGCGGCATTAACCACCTTTATGCTAAGGCCATTGTAAGGCAGCAGATAAACCTGCCTGCTATGCTGGGTGGCAAGTATGCCGACGACCCCTTTTTAAATATGTTGCTGGGCTATGGTTCAAACCCGCCTGCCAGTGTATTGGAATGGAGAAAAAACAAACTATCAAAGTAAGTATGGCTAGTTACGATAAGTACGTTTACGAAATAGAGACATTAGGCTACACAATTGTGCCAGGTGTTTTCGATAAGCCTATGTGTGATGAATTAAAAAAGCACTTGAAAACAGCATTGGAAGATGATTTGAAAATGTTCGGTGATAAAAAGGGCAAGAAGCCTGACCTCGCGGTAGACCTTACCATTCACAACCCGGTATTTATAAAAGCATTAGACAATGACATTATAATGGAGCTTTGCACCCGCATGTTAGGAAATGGGTGCATTTTATATAGCTATACTTCCACTATTTTAAAACCCAACAAGCAAAGCGCAGTACACGATATGCATATAGACACGAACAAGTTTATTCCGAATTACCTTACCGGTCTTGTAATGACAGTGGCACTAGATGATTTCAATGAAGAAAACGGCGCAACCTTATATATGCCAGGCTCACACAATTTAGTCAATTCGCCAAGTGAAGATACATTTGTACAAAATGCTCAAAGCACAGCGAGAAAGGCCGGCGATGTGCTTTTCTTTAACCCTCGGGTATTTCACCGTGCAGGGCGCAATATAAGCAATGAAACACGCTATGGTGTTACTGTATATGCTACGCGCTCATTTTTTAAACAGCGGTTCGATTTCCCGAGAATGATACCTAAAGAGAATCTGAAAGGAGCCAGTGAACGGCTTATTACCTTTTTAGGCTTCAATTCACGCGTGCCCGATTCAGTAAACACCTATTATCTACCTGCTGAAGAACGTAGCTATAAACTATAACCACATGCAATGGAATAAACTCCATAATGTTTTTTGCCCCAATAACAATTATCCATGGATGGCTTCTCATGCGGCTAACCCTTTTGCAGTGCCGTTATCAGGTTCAACATATAGGGTTTACTTCACCTGCCGTAATACCGGGAATGTCTCGCATATCGCATTTGTAGATGTTGATTTAGATAACAATTTTAAAGTGATTAACATTTGCAATAAGCCTGTACTTGCTCCCGGGGAGGCAGGATTGTTCGATGATTCAGGCGCAGCCATGGGTTATTTGCTTAATGTCGATGGTAAAAAGTATTTGTACTATTTAGGCTGGAACTTAAAGGTTACCGTGCCCTGGCTCAATACTATCGGGCTTGCTGTTTGGAATGAAAGCAAGCGGGAATTTGAAAAATACAGCCGTGCTCCCATTATGGACAGAAGCAACGAAGACCCTTTTACTATTTCATACCCCTCTGTTCTGCATGAAAATGGCAAATACCGCATGTGGTATGGTTCAAACCTGCGCTGGGGTAAAACACAAGAAACTATGGAGCATGTTATAAAATATGCTGAAAGCACCGATGGTATTAACTGGAAACGCACAAACAATATTCATATAGACCTGCAACACCCCGGCGAATATGCCCTTTCAAAGCCTTATGTAATAAAGACAAACGGACTTTACCAAATGTGGTATTCATATCGCGCTAACGGAAATATCAGTACCTATCGCATTGGTTATGCTGAAAGTACTGATGGATATAAATGGACAAGGAAAGACAACGAGGTAGGCATAGATGTTTCTGCCAGCGGATGGGACAGCGAGATGATTTGTTATCCTTTTGTGTTTGATTACAAGGGGAATCGCTATATGCTTTATAATGGCAACGGATATGGCAAAACAGGCTTCGGAGTTGCAATTCTAAACTAAACCCTGAGTGAAAAAAATAATCGTTACGCAGTCCAATTATATTCCTTGGAAGGGGTACTTTGATATGATAAACTTTGCCGATGAGTTTATACTGTATGATGAAGTGCAGTACACCCGCCGCGACTGGAGGAATAGAAACAAGATAAAAACCCCTAACGGAACTTTATGGCTGACTATACCGGTAGATGTAAAAGGCAAATACCTTCAGAAGATTAAGGATACCAGGGTAATGACAGATGAAAATTGGAGGGAAACGCATTGGAAGACCATACTAATGAATTATGCGCATGCCCCCCACTTTAAAACATATAAGGATGCTTTCGAGCCGCTTTACCGCGATACTTCAGAAGTTTACCTGAGCATGATTAATTATACATTTCTTGAAACCGTAAATAAAATACTTGGCATAACAACACCCATGCGCTGGTCGTATGAAATACCCAAGAACACCACAGACAGGAATGAAAGGCTAATTGAGCTATGCAAGGCTTTCGGCGCTACCGACTTTTATAACGGGCCTACATCAAAGGGGTATATGGATGAGGAGTTATTTAGGAAAAATGGCATTAACGCTCATTATTTGAATTATTCTGGATACAAGCCTTATAACCAAATGTATGGTGAGTTCGACCCTGCTGTATCCGTTCTCGACCTTATTTTTAACGAAGGGCCCAATGCCACTAAGTATATGAAAAGTTTTTCAGGGAAACCCGATTCTATGATAACGCCTCTTTAACGCTCTATCTGCTTTGCATTAAGCGCCTTGCGGTATTTTTCCGCGTATTCGTTTTGTTCTTTCAATGTTTTACAGAAATGGTGCCTGCCTGAGAAATCGGCTTCGGCGCACATATATATGTAATCGTTTTTATCGTAATGCAATACCGCATCAATTGAAGAAGCATCGGGCATATTGATTGGGCCGGGTGGCAAACCAGTATGTATATATGTATTGTAAGGCGATTGCACTTTCTTATCTCCTTCCCTAACCCTCATAATTGAAAAATCGCCTCGGGCAAAAATAAGTGTAGGGTCGCTTTGCAAAGGCATATCCATGTGCAGCCTGTTAATATAAAGGCCCGCGATTATTTTCTTCTCATCTCCATACATCGACTGTTCCGCCTGTACAATAGATGCCAGTATTGTTACCTGCATGGGCGACAGATTTATATCGGCTGCTTCTTTCCTCCTCTCGCTTGTCCAGAAAGCCTCATACACGTCGTGCATGTGGTTAATTACTTTGTCCGGGCTGTCGGTCCACTGCAAAGGATATGAACCCGGAATGAACATGGCAATAATGTTATCGGTATTAAACCCAAGCTTTTTCAAGTATTTGCTATCGTTGAAATACTTTACCACATCATTGGAATCGGCTTCTATTTTATTGGCTAGTATGCCAACCAAATCATACTTGGTACGTATGTTATACAGATTCATGGTTTCAGGTTCCTGCCTGCCCGATGCCAGCATATTAACAAGCTGTGTGTTGCTCATGCCATTTACCACACGGTAACGCCCCGGAATAACATGTTCTTTATACCCCTTTACACCTGCAACTATTTCAAAGCCCTTAGTATGGCTAATTATATGCTTATCTACCAGCATTTGCTCAACATGGTTAAAATCCCAACCTGTGTGTATATATATAAGTTTCGATTTCTCTTCTATATATACATTATGGTAATAAAATAGACGGTAAAAAATGTAGAGGGCAATCCCTGTAATAATAGCAAGGACAAGCAGAACAGTCTTAAATTTACTTTTTAACCCCTTTGACATAATATTGCCTTACAGGGGCGCAAAGTTACTAAAACCTATAGCCGGAATTACTTAAACTATTTTAAAATTGCTACATTTGCAGGTAATTATGCGAAAAATAAAATATCTGTTTGCTTCTGCCCTGGTGGCAATACTCGTTGCAGGTTGTAAAAACGACCTCAATGTTCTGGCTCCATATAAAGACATACCCGTGGTATACGGCTTAATGGACCAGAGTGATACTGCCCATTACATAAGAATAAACAAAGTGTATGAGGGCCCTGGCAATGCATACACTATGGCCACGGTTTACGATTCTATTTATTATCCGACCAATGAAATTTCTGTTCAGTTAACCGACACTTCATACGGCACATGGATAAAGAATATTCCCCTTACGCCCGATTCAAGCATACCTGTACCTCCCGGTACGTTCTCATATCCTAAGCAGATTTTATACAAAACCAAATACAAGCTTAATCCTAATGATACGTATGGTCTCATTATAACAAATGAGAAAACAGGTAAACAGATAACAGGTTCCACAATCTTGCTGCAGGATGTATCGTTTGCAAACAATTTTGCCACATACCCTAATATGCCCATGTCCTTTTACAGTACTGCACCTTCCATGGTACAGTGGTCTTCTATTCAAAATAGCGTAATATACCAGATGACCATCAGGTTTTTTTATTACGATAGCCTTCCTTCTAACCCTCGTGGCTCAGAACAATATCTCGATTGGGTATTTCCAACTGTGAGTGCCAGTTCAGCAGGGTACCCATTAGAATATAGTTATTCCGGACAAGG
>JABDGY010000033.1 GCA_013285805.1 Bacteroidota bacterium
GTCTACCACTCCATTGCTGAATTCGAAAATTACGCCCTGGGTGTCGTAGCTGATATTAGCCGGAGACCGGTAAGAAGGATCGCCATAGGCCAGTATTACCTCTGCCTGTGTACTGCTGCCAATAACAACATCCCGTTCTGTCCGCGCCCCTGGCATTACAATTTCTATAGAATATATTACAGTGGCGCTATCGGGTGTACTTATGGCAAAAAATTTAAGCCCTTTTGCTTTATATGTTACGGTCTTATCGGTATAAATCTTCCCGTTACGTTTCGATTTCTCATCTCTTATTTTGCCCTTGCCGAAAATCCGTTGCACATCGGCAATGGTTGAACTGCCAAGCTTAACACCACCTGTGCCTTCGCCCACCTTTATAAAATAAGGTAATCCCTTCACTGTATCCATTTTCCCGCTCCGGTCTCTTCCCTGCGAAAAAGCGGAGAATGATAGCGCTAAAAGGCCTGAAAGAATTAATAATCTGCTCTTGAACTTCCTGTAAGTAAGCATCTTTATTATTATGAATTAGGGTTTTTCATGAATAATTTTTAAAACTACAAAATATTACATTCCCGAACATTAAATAGCCTTTAATTTTATGCACTATTTCTCTAATCCATTTCTCCTTTTAACTTTGCAGGTCTTCATCTTATACCTTAGTCAGCTATGAATAAAAAGTTTAACGAATTACAGGAAAAAATAGCCCTTTCAAAACTTGGCGGAGGTGAGGCCCGTATTGAATCGCAGCATAAAAAGGGCAAGCTCACCGCCCGTGAGCGCATTAACATATTAATGGACGAAGGCAGCTTTGAAGAGATAGGCATGTTTGTTACCCACCGTGCCACAGAGTTCGGCATGGAGCGTGAAAAATACCTGGGCGATGGTGTTATTACAGGCTACGGAACCATTAATGGCAGGCCCGTATATGTTTTCGCGCAGGACTTTACCGTTTTCGGAGGTTCGCTTTCCGAATCGCATGCCGAAAAGATTTGCCGCATTATGGACCTGGCCATGAAAAACGGCGCTCCCGTTATCGGGCTCAATGACTCAGGCGGGGCACGCATACAGGAAGGCGTAGTATCGCTTGGCGGCTATGCCGATATATTTTACCGCAACACTATAGCATCGGGTGTTATACCACAGATATCAGCCATAATGGGCCCTTGCGCCGGTGGAGCTGTTTATTCACCTGCCATAACCGACTTTATATTGATGGTGGAAAACACCTCGTATATGTTTGTTACCGGCCCCAACGTAGTAAAAACAGTTACACATGAAGAAGTAACATCGGAAGAATTAGGTGGCGCTTCAACACATTCATCAAAGTCGGGTGTGGCGCATTTCAGTTGCGCCAACGGGCCTGAGTGTTTGAGTTACATTAAGCAATTACTAAGTTACGTACCGCAAAACTGTGAAGAAGATCCACCTGCACTGCCCTATGAGGGTGGCGATGAAAAGCGCATGGCTTTAAATACGCTGATACCTGAAAACCCCAACCAGCCTTACGATATGCGCGATGTAATTAACGAAGTGGTTGATGCCGATTCGTTTTTTGAAGTGCATAAAAACTATGCTGAAAACATATTGGTAGGTTTTGCACGGCTTGCGGGTAAAAGTATCGGCATTGTGGCAAACCAGCCTGCTTTTTTGGCCGGTGTGCTCGATATTAAATCATCATTAAAGGCGGCACGCTTTGTCCGTTTCTGCGATTCGTTCAATATTCCTTTACTTGTTTTTGAAGATGTACCCGGCTTTCTTCCCGGTACCGACCAGGAATGGAACGGCATTATTTCAAACGGAGCCAAACTGTTGTATGCTTTCTGCGAAGCCACGGTGCCTCGTGTTACCGTTATTACCCGCAAAGCATACGGTGGAGCGTATGATGTAATGAACTCTAAACACATTGGGGCTGATATGAACTATGCATGGCCCACTGCCGAAATTGCAGTTATGGGTGCAAGGGGTGCGGCTGAAATCATTTTCAAAAAGGAAATAACAGAAGCAAAGAACCCGGCTGAAAAACTCAAAGAAAAAGAGATGGAATATGTTGAGCACTTTGCCAACCCTTACCGTGCGGCTGAACGTGGTTATGTCGATGAAGTGATATTGCCGGAAGATACCCGCATTAAGCTTATTAAAGCTTTCAGCATGCTGAAGAACAAGGTGGATAAACTGCCCCGCAAAAAGCATGGTAATATTCCGTTGTAATAATATTCAGACCTTTGCACACTATTTTGGCCCTAAAACAGTTATTATAAGTTTGATATTAAAGACCTTACTTGTTACGTAAACTTTCAAATACACGCTTCGCACTCATATTCTTGCTGTTTGCAGTTGGCTGCACCACAGAAAAGAATACATGGATGACAAGGCATTTCCATAACACCTGCGCCCACTTTAATGGCTATTTCTGGGGCAAGCTTTCATTCCAGGACGGGCTGCAGAAACTGGGCACTACCCATAAAGAAGATTTTTCGGATGTTATACCTGTTTACGTTTATGCCGACCAAACGGAAGTTACTTCAATATTCCCTGAAATGGACAGGACCATATTGAAGACCAAAACCATGATAGAGAACCACACTATTACCGACAAAAACAAGCATGAAATTTACGACGCCGTTAAGTATATAAAATATTGCTACCTGCTTAATGCCCAGGCTAATCTTTATAAAAACGAATATCTTAAGGCTATTGATGAATTCGATTACACATCTCGTGTATACAAGGGCACCGATGTAAAGTTTGAAGCCATGATATGGCAGGCAAGGGCCTTTAACCAGATGGGGTCGGTATCACGTGCCGAAGAACTTATTGATTATTTAAAAAGCAACAAAAGCCTGCCTGAAAAACTTATGACACAGGTGTATGCCGTTACTGCCGATTACTACGAACGCACCGGGCAATGGGAAGAAGTAGCCAAATGGATTACGAAAGCAATAGGAACAGAAAAGAAAAAGAGCGTGCGCGCCCGCTACTATTTTATACTTGCCCAATTGGCAGCCAAAGGCGGCGAGCCGAAAAAGGCGTTTGACTATTACACTAAAGTATTAAAATCGCACCCGCCATACGACCTTGAATTTGAGGCTAAGATTAACCGTGCCTTGCTTTTTATGGGCGGCCCTAAAGAAAATGAAAGCATAAAAAAGGAGCTTAACAAGATGCTTAAGCCTACTAAAAACAGCGATAACCGCGACCAGATTTATTACGCCCTTGCCCAGATTGCCCTTAAAGAAGGAGATACTGCCCTCTGCATAAAGGACATGAACAAATCTATACGTACCAGCACTACCAACCAGCGCCAGAAAGCCCTTTCCTATATGGCCCTTGCCAATTTCAATTTCGACTGGGAAGAATATGTACTGTCGAAAAGATATTTTGACAGTACCCTTACCGCCCTGCCTAAAAACTCAAAGGGACGCGATTCAATAGTGGCAAAGAGGGATAACCTTCAGAAACTGGTAACCTATCTTGAAGTTATAACTTTCCAGGACAGCGTTCAGAAGCTGGCAAAGATGGATAAGAAGGATCTTGACAAGTATATTGATGATATAATTGCCAATGCCAGGCAAGCTGATGAAGATAAGAAAAAACAACTGGAAGCAGCATCGGCGCCTTCTACTTCCAATCCCAATGGAAATGCCACCGTTTCCAACGGCAAATGGTACTTTTATAACCCGGCCCTGGAAACACAAGGCACTGAAGAGTTTATTAAGAAATGGGGTAACAGGAACCTGGAAGATAACTGGCGAAGAAGTAAAAAAATGATTGATGCTTCAGCCGCTACCTCAGGAGCTGAAACTACCGCAAAGGATTCTTCGGCGGCTAAAGGGAAAAATGTAAAAACCGCTAAGGATTCTTCGGCGAGTAAGTATAACCGCGCCCATTACCTGAAAAACATTCCGCTTACGGATGCTAAATTCAAGAAATCGGTAGATAGTGTGATTGATGCTTACTATAATGCCGGAGCCATTTATAAAGAATACCTGCATAACTACCGCAGGTCGTCGGCTGAATTTGAAGAACTGCTGCAACGTTTTCCTGATAATAAGTATAAGCTGATTGTGTATTATGAGCTTTATGTTATTTATAAACTGGTGCACAACGATGACCGGATGAACTACTATAAAAACCTGTTGCTTACCAAGTACCCTAATACCGTGTATGCCAAACTGGTTTCGGACCCAGACAAATATGCCCGCGATGTGGAAGCCAACAAACAGGCTGTTTTAAAACTATATGGCACTACCATTGACGACTACAAACATGAAAAATGGGCCCAGATGATGATTGATTGCCAGCAGGCCGATTCGCTTTACCCCAAAAACGACCTCACACCCCGCTTTGCCTACCTTGAAGCTATAGCGACCGGCGGCACACAGGGCGAACAGGCCTATAAAGACGCCCTTACAAAGATTACCATTGACTATCCCAGGGATTCGGTTAAAATACTGGCACAAAATGTACTGAACTATTTAAATAAAAAGCCCGTGGCGCCTCCTCCGGTTAAAGATACAACCGTTACCTATTTAAATACCCCCGATACGGTTTACCTGTGGGTATTGCTTGTTGACAACAAAGAATCGCAAAAAATAAGCGACGTACGGAATAAACTGACTGACCTTAATTCTAAAACCTTCAGCCAGAGTAACCTTTCTACCGACGAAATATTCCTGAATGCAAACCAGCTGATGATAGTAATGAAGAAGTTTGCAACCCAGGACCTTGCCAAGAACTACTATACATACCTGAAAAACAGCGACGATGTGTTTAAAACACTACCACCCAGCGCATACCAAACCTTCTATATTTCGCAGCAGAATTACCGCCTGTTGTTTGGCCATAAAAAGGCCGACGAATACCTGCAGTTCTTTAAAGATAAGATGCCCTGATGAAATAGTGCCTTTATTCAAAATAAAATCTTACTTTTGCACGGTTTTTTCCAACGAAAAGAGTGAGAATAAAGGACACACAGTGCATTATTGACTTTGCCCCCCTTAAGGCGGGTGAATATAGCTTTCTTTTTACCCTTGATGGTGAACTGTTTAAGGAGAACCATTATGAAGATATTCATGATGCTAACCTTAAGGTAATCATTGAGTTTAATAAGAATTCGCGCATAATGATGTTCAACTTTACCATTGACGGTACTGTAAACGTTACCTGCGACCGCTGCGGGGACGATTTTAACCTGCCCGTTTACCTTCAAAAACAGCTGATTGTAAAGACCGATGGCCGTGAACACCAGGAAGAAGATGATATGGTTACCCTTGCCACAGGCGAAAAAGATATAGATATAGCCCCTTACGTATACCAATATGTTGTACTTTCGCTGCCCATGCAAAAATTGCACCCCCCTGAAAAGGACGGAACGCGAAATTGCAACCCGGAGGTATTAAAGAAACTTAAGAACATAGAAGTGGAGAAAAGCAGTGATGAGCAATACATAATAAACAGTAACAAGCGTTTTTCCCACGAGGAGGAGAAACCAAAGAAAAAAACAACTTAAAACCAAACAATTATGCCACATCCTAAACGAAGACATTCGAAAAGCCGTGGAAGGAAACGCAGGACCAATTATAAGGCGGTTGCATCTACCTTGTCAACCTGCTCGAATTGCGGTGCTCCGGTACTTAGCCACCGTGTATGTCCGGAATGCGGATTTTACAAAGGAAAACAGGCCATAGAAAAGAGTGTTTCTGCATAACAACGAGCTTGTTTATGACTCATTTTTCATTGAGCTTAATCCTTAGCCAGTGAGAATAGGGCTGGATATAATGGGGGGCGATTATGCCCCACGTACTACAGTCGGGGGAGCTGTATTGGCCGCAAAAGAACTGCCGGCCGGTGCAAGGCTTGTGCTTTTTGGCGACCGCGACCAGATAATTCCTCTTTTGCATGAAAACAAAGCAAAGGAAGAAGACTTTGATATTGTACATACCACAGAGGTTATTGAAATGGCTGAATCTCCGCTAAAGTCCATTAACCAGAAACCCAATTCAAGCATTGGATTAGGCTTCCAGCAATTAAAAAGCAAAGAAATTGATGCCTTTGCCAGCAATGGCAACACAGGCGCTATGATGGTTGGTGCGCTTTACAGCGTTAAGACTATTGAAGGCATACAGCGCCCGTGCATAGCTACCGTAGTTCCCAAAGAAGATGGTGGCGTGGGTGTTCTTTTAGATGTAGGCAGCAATGCCGACTGCCGCCCCGAGGTGCTTTGCCAGTTTGCAGTATTGGGGCAGATTTATTCCAAATGCATTTACAACATTGCCGACCCTAAGGTGGCATTGCTCAATATTGGCGAAGAAGAAGAAAAAGGCAACCTGGTGGCACAAGCTGCGCACCAGTTGCTAAAGGACATGAAGCAGATTAACTTCATTGGCAACATAGAGGGCCGTTATATTTTCGACGGAGGCTCGGCCGATGTAATAGTTTGCGAAGGCTTTGTAGGAAATGTGGTATTGAAAGAAGCTGAAGCTTTTTACAGGATATACAGGAAAAGAAAAATGAAAGATTCTTTCTTCGATAGGTTCAACTACGAAATTTATGGTGGCACCCCGATTTTGGGTGTTAACTCCACTGTTGTGATAGGCCATGGCATTTCAAATGAAGTGGCGACTAAGAATATGATACTGCTTACTAGCGAAATGGCGGCTGCGGGAGTAGCTGAGAAAATAAAACAAGCATTTAATCCTTAACCGAACATGGCCATTACCGCCGCAATTACTGCTGTAGAAGGCTACTTACCCGATTACGTACTCACTAACCAGGAGCTATCGCAAATGGTTGATACTAACGACGAGTGGATAACCACGCGTACGGGTGTAAAAGAAAGAAGAATTTTAAAAGGCGCGGACAAAGGTGCATCGGTTATGGGTGCTGAAGCCGTAAAACGCCTTTGTGAAAAAAGAGGCATATCGCCCGATGAAATTGATTTACTTATTGCGGCTACTGTTACCGGCGATTATATATTTCCGGCTACCGCCAACATTATTTGCGATAAAGTAGGCGCAAAAAAAGCATGGAGCTTTGATATTAATGCAGCCTGCTCAGGCTTTATTTATGCCCTTACAACGGGTGCACAGTTTGTGCAAACAGGTGCGCATAAAAAAGTGGTTGTGGTGGGGGTAGATAAAATGTCGGCTATAGTTGACTATACCGACCGCGCCACTTGCGTTATTTTTGGCGACGGAGCCGGGGCCGTGTTACTAGAGCCCAGCACCGAAGGTTTCGGCATACTCGATTTTAAACACCAGGTTGATGGTTCAGGAAGGGTGCATTTGTACCAGAAAGCGGGAGGTTCGGTAAAACCACCTTCAATTGAAACAGTAGAAAAGAAAGAGCATTATATATACCAGGAAGGACAAGCAGTTTTCAAAGTGGCTGTTAAACAAATGGCCGATGTTTCTGCTGAAATGATGGTGCGCAACAACCTTAAACCCGACGATGTGGCATGGCTGGTACCACACCAGGCTAACAAACGTATTATTGAAGCTGTGGCCCATCGCATGGAACTGCCTGAAAGCAAAGTAATGTTGAATATTCACAAATATGGCAACACTACTTCGGGTACTATACCGCTGTGTTTGTGGGAATACCAGAAGCAAATGAAAAAAGGCGATAATATTATCCTGTCTGCCTTTGGCGGCGGGTTTACATGGGGTGCTATTTATGTTAAATGGGCATATAATAGCTAATTCCCTTAAAGATTTTATATTTGTTAGTGAATAGAACATTTTAAAACGACCAAGGTTATGAATTTGAAAGAAGTAGAAGAACTCATTCGTTTTGTTGCCAAGGCTAATGTTGCCGAAGTTGAATTGGAGACAAAAGACATTAAACTGGTTATTAAAACCTCAAGGGGTGTTACCGAGGCTACACAGGTACAGGTACCCGTTATGGTTACTCCTGCAGCACCTGTAGTTACAGCTCCTGCTGTAGCGCCTGCAATACCTGCAGCACCAAAGGTTGCCGCTGAGGCGCCTGCTGCTCCTGTTTCCGCTAATGGCAATGAAGCAAAATACATTACTGTAAAATCACCTATGATTGGTACTTTTTACCGTTCTGCAGGACCCGATAAGCCACCTTTCGTTAATGTAGGCGACAAGATTGAAAAGGGTAAAGTAATTTGCATTATTGAGGCCATGAAGCTCTTTAATGAAATTGAAGCCGAAGTTTCCGGAACAGTTATAAAGGTGATTGCTAATGATGCTACCCCTGTTGAATACGACCAGGCATTACTTCTTATTGACCCAAGCTGATAATTATGGCAAGAAGCAAAAAAGCTGACTCCAAAGGAGAATCAGAACAAATAATGTTTAAGAAAATCCTGATTGCGAACAGGGGCGAAATAGCCATGCGCGTTATCCGGACTTGTAAAGAAATGGGCATTAAAACGGTGGCCGTTTATTCTACAGCCGATAAAGACAGCCTTCATGTGCGTTTTGCCGATGAAGCTGTTTGCATAGGCCCGCCTCCCAGTAAAGATTCTTATTTAAAAATTCCGAATATTATTTCGGCCGCTGAAATAACCAACTCCGATGCTATTCATCCGGGTTATGGTTTCCTTTCAGAGAATGCAAAGTTCTCGCATATATGCGAAGAGCATAAAATAAAATTCATTGGCGCTTCACCGGCCATGATTGAGGCCATGGGCGATAAATCGACCGCCAAGGAAACCATGAAAAAGGCAGGTGTGCCTGTTGTTCCCGGTTCCGATGGTTTGCTGAAAGACCTTGAAGACGCTAAGAAAGTGGCTAAGAAAATAGGCTACCCTGTTATGATGAAAGCTACCGCCGGCGGCGGTGGCAAGGGTATGCGCGTAATATGGAAAGAAGAAGAGCTTGAACATGCATGGGAATCGGCACGGACTGAAGCTATGGCTTCATTCGGCAACGATGGCATGTATATGGAAAAGTTTTTAGAAGAGCCTCGACACATAGAGATACAGATTGCAGGCGACCAATATGGAGTTGTGTGCCACCTTTCAGAAAGGGATTGCTCAATACAGCGCCGCCACCAGAAACTGGTAGAGGAAACTCCTTCCCCGTTTATGACGGATAAACTTCGTGAGAAAATGGGCAAGGCTGCTATTAAAGCGGGCGAGGCCGTTAACTACGAAGGTGTGGGTACAGTAGAGTTTTTGGTTGACAAGCACCGCAACTTTTACTTTATGGAGATGAACACCCGTATACAGGTTGAGCACCCCATAACAGAAGAGGTAATTAACTATGACCTTATTGCTGAGCAGATAAAGATTGCTGCAGGCGTTAAAATATCGGGTAAGAATTATTTCCCCCAGTTGCATGCAATGGAATGCCGTATTAATGCCGAGGACCCGGCAAATGGTTTCAGGCCCAGCCCCGGAAAGATTGTAAACTTCCACGTTCCCGGCGGCCATGGTATACGTGTTGACACACATGTGTATGCAGGTTATGTAATTCCGCCTAACTACGACTCAATGATTGCAAAGCTTATAACAGTTGCCCAATCAAGGGAAGAAGTTATTGCCAAAATGAAACGTGCGCTGGAAGAGTTTGTGATTGAGGGTATAAAGACTACTATTCCTTTCCATTTAAAACTGATGGATAACAAACGTTTCAGGGCTGGCGATTACAACACCCACTTCCTCGAAGAAGAGAAGTTATTTTAAGGAGCATGTTTCGACAGGCTCAACATGACATCTGCCCTGTCACCCTGAGTTTGTCGAAGGGCAAATACCTAAATAATAAACCCGCATGGAACTGACATTTAAAACCACCTGCGGGATAGTTTCAGCAGCGCTGAATATAGCGTGCTTTATTCCCTATTTGCGGGATACCTACAAGAAAACTACCAAGCCGCATATCTATACCTGGCTCATCTGGACCATACTACAGGTAACCGGTACCATTGCCATGTTTAACAGCGGGGCAGGAATGGGTACGCTGTCATTGGCTATTGGTGCAGTGTTTTGTGCATACGTGTGCTTATTATCATTAAAACTTGGCACAAAAAATATTACCACGTTCGATACCATCTGTTTGATAGGAGCATTGGGCGCTACGGCCGTTTACATTTTCCTGAAAGACCCGCTACTCTCAATCATACTAATCTCTATTATTGACTTCACCGGCTTCCTCCCTACCCTGCGTAAGGCTTATGCTGAGCCCTATTCTGAAACACTGGCTATGTTTGCCCTATTTGCATTTTCTGGAGTGTTTTCTGTAGCAGCGATAGCGAGTTATTCGCTTGTAACACTGCTTTATCCCCTAACATTAATAGCGATTAATATACTTGCTACAGTGGTGATTTATATGAGGAGAAAACGGCCCACCCAACCCTCCCGAAGGGAGGGCTAATGCTAAAATTCCCCCAAAAACGTAAAAATATCTTCAAGATAGTTTTTTCCTAACTTTGATATAAGAAAACCCAGCGCCATGAAAGACAAGTTTCATTCCCTTACCCTTAAAGAAGCCATAGCGGTACAGATATTTTACTCATCGCCTGATGACGAAAACCTTGATGGGAAAACATTGAATGGGAAAAACTGGATAGATACCACAGGCGTGGTTAGCAGCATTACCTTCAGGCAGAATGGAGTGGATAAAGATGAAGCCTTGCAAAAGCTTATTGATAAGAAGTCTTATAAGGAAATATTGAAGAAGTATGACAAGCCTGGTGCCACTTTTAAAATTGTAGTTATTTATAAAGACAATAATAATAAAGTCAAAGAAACTGACCTGACCAATGCAATAAAGCTGGCCTTGTCGCCTGAAGAATTACCTAAACAGATTATTGAATTTTTATTACAGAAGAAGGAATTTAGTTTCCTGAAAGGCTAAAACATTATCTCATCCTCTTCGCCTTATCTTCCCTCAACATCTCAGCATAGTTGAGTTTCCTTGCCAGTGCATTAACGGCCATTGCAATCCGTTTGGCTTTAGTAGCATCAGTCTTGGCGCTATCTATCCACTTTGAGAAATATTTTTGGTGTGAACCGGGTTGTGCTTTAAAATGCTTCATTGCTAAGGGCTCATCTTCAAGGCAGGCTATAAAATCGGCATTAAAAGTGAAATCGCTTTTATCTTCTTCCAGTTGTACGTTGAGGGTTGCACCCTTGTCTTTGCGTATCCCCCTTCGTACCGTAGCGTTGATTGGCATTATAAAATCTCCTTCGCCCATAGGCAATAATGCTACCTGCTTTATAGGAAAATTATCGAGCTTACCCTTTACCCTGAATGATACCTTACAACCGGGTTTTAGCTTTTGGGCAATATTGGCAGGGACCTCAATATAGCTCCAGCCGGTCTTTTCGCCCTGTTCCTTAAACTTCAATATTTCGGTGGTATATTGAATCATTTCAGAATTGGATAATTTAGAACGCAGATACCGCTGATTGTTTATGATTCAATATGATTATATCCGTGAGCATATTAGGAAATCTGCGTCATCAGCGTTCTATTGGCTGTTCTGTTTTTTCATATTGAAAAGCCTTCCTTGGTTTCAAACCTAATGCTTCAAACATTTTCATGTCTTCGTTAGCATCGGGGTTGGGAGTAGTAAGCAGCTTCTCGCCCATGAATATAGAGTTGGCGCCTGCCATAAAGCAGAAAGCCTGTGTTTCTTTGTTCATCTGCACACGGCCTGCCGAGAGGCGCACACTTGAGTCTGCCATAACAATGCGTGTTGTGGCAATCATGCGTATCATCTCCCACGATTCCACCAATGGCCTTTCACCCAGCGGTGTACCTTCAACAGGTACAAGGGCGTTTATAGGCACTGATTCAGGATGCGGGTTAAGATGCGATAAGGTAAGCAGCATGCCAATACGGTCATCTATTGATTCGCCCATGCCTATAATACCACCGGAGCATACGGTAAGCCCTGCCTTGCGCACATTATGCAAGGTGTTGAGCCTGTCTTCGTATTTACGGGTGGTTATAATATTACTATAGTTTTCTTCCGATGTGTCAACGTTGTGGTTGTATGCATAAAGGCCGGCATCGGCAAGCTTTTGAGCCTGCTCTTCGGTAACCATGCCTAATGTGGCGCATACTTCCATGCCTTTGGCGTTAACGGCTTTCACCATCTCCAGCACCTGGTCGAAGTCGCGGTTATTGCGGACTTCCCTCCATGCTGCACCCATGCAAAGGCGCGATGCACCCATAGTCTGCGCTTTCTCAGCTATGCCATTTACTTCATCCACACTCATTAGCTTATGAACCTTTACCTCGGTATGGTAGCGGGCAGCCTGCGGGCAATAGGCACAATCTTCAGGGCAACCGCCTGTCTTGATAGATATAAGCGAACTTATCTGAACCTCGTCGGCCTTATGATACTTGCGGTGAATTGTCGCCGCACGGTAAACGAGGTCGAGCAATGGGGTATTGTATATTTCGGCTATCTCTTCCTTGGTCCAGTTGTAACGTACATCGGTCATAGCTGTGTGATTTAGTATGGTCGCAAAAATAAGAAAAAAAGCCCCTCCAAACCTCCCCTAAGGGGAGGCTTTTGTCATGCTGAGCCTGTCGAAGCATCTATTGATAATAACAATGAAATACAATGAACCATTTCTGCTAAGTTACTTAGCAATAAGCGTATAACATATTGATAATCAATTATTAATAGTTATTTTTAGAATTCAGAATATTCACCACTAAGAAAAATATAGCCTCACTAAGTCTTAGTGAAACTTTGGTATTACTTAGTGCACGCCTGTAAAGAACAGGCCTTAGTGGTAAAGTTTACAGCCCCTACACTTTCTGCTTCATCCAATCCCCTTTTCTGAAATAGTAAAAAGAAATAATGGCAATCATGGTCTCGGCTATGGGTGTTGCGATGAATGCTCCTGTAGCTTTCATATCGAAATACTTTGCCATTAAATAGGCGAAAGGAATTTGAAACACCCAGAAACAAAAGACATTAATCCATGTAGGTGTGCGGGTATCTCCTGCTCCGTTCAGTGCCTGTGTCATAACCATGGCAATACCATAGAATATATACCCTGAACCAAAAATGCGAAGGGAAAGTATGGCGTATTGTGCCACGGCATCATCTTGTGTAAAAAAGCCCACTATGGGTTGAGCAAAAAACAAAAAGAGAAGCATTACAAAACTCATGAATATGGCATTATATTTAGCTGTAAGCATGGCGCTTTGTTTTGCCCTCTCGGGTTGCTTGGCACCAAGGTTTTGCCCCACCAAAGTAGCTGCTGCATTGCTTAATCCCCATGCAGGTAAAATGAAGAACACAACATTTCTAATTGCAATCTGGTAACCTGCCGATGCTGCTGTTCCCCCGGTTTCAGCCACGAGTCGCGCTAATGCAATCCAGCTACCGCTGGCAAGTATAAATTGCAATGTGGCAGGCCATGCAATGTTTATTACCGACCTGATTATTGCCCAATCAACTTTGAAATGCCTTTTAGCGAATTTCAATATGCCTTCTCCTCTGAATAAGTGGTAGCATTGATACATTACTCCTGAGCTTCTGCCGACCAGCGTTGCCATGGCTGCACCTTTTAAGCCAAAGAAATGTATGAATATGGGACAGAGAAATATGTTCAGCAAGCTTGCCACCCACAGGCTTTTCATAGCCATGGCGGCATCGCCCGCTCCACGAAAAATACCGTTGATTAAAAACAGCAGCATAATGGCCATGCTGCCGCCAAACATAATGCGTGTAAATATGGCGCCCTGCGAAACCACATCGCTGTTAGCGCCCATAAGCGATAAAATATTGGGAGCAAAAACTACCCCTGCAGTACTTATAAATACAGTAATAAACATGCAAATCATCAGCGATTGCGCACCGGCATGGGCAGCGTCTTCAGGCTTCTTCTCCCCTATCCTACGCGCAACAATAGCCGTGGCGGCAGTACTTAACCCTATGGCTATAGAATAAATAAGTGTGATGACCGATTCTGTTAACCCGACAGTTGCAATGGCATTCTGCCCCAGTTTGCCTACAAAAAACATATCGACCAATGCAAATACGCTCTCGAGGCTAAGCTCCAGTATCATGGGAATAGCAAGCAGGAAGACAGCACGGCGTATATTGCCCTGCGTATAATCCTGCTCTTCCCCATTCAGAGAAAGTTTGATAATATTTACTACCCTGCCTAATGTAGTAACTTTTACTTCAGCCATTTTTTAATTTTCGAGGCGTGAAGATACGGTTATAAGTTGAAAGGTTTTATTTTTGAATCAGTAGCTTCCCGCTGTCAAGGAGTGTTCTTTGATTGTCAGTTACCCTAAAGAAATACATTCCGTTGGGTTGCCCAGTTAGGTTTATTTGAAAAGAAGCTTGATGCTGAAATGCCCCACTATATACCTTTTCGCCAAGCATATTATATACCTCTATAAATGAATTAGCATTTTCTGCTGACGACTTAATTGTAAAAATACCGCTGCCTGGGTTAGGATATACATTAACTATTGGTTTACCGATAGAAATATTCTCAATGCCGGTAGGTTGTATGTTCTTATAAATTGCCAAATTACTATCAATGAAATATGCAACTGTATCAAATGTAAAAAGCTGATTAATTGTAGTAGCGTCGCCGCTGGTTTCAGTGGTCCACTTTGTACCTCCGTCTATGGTTTTATAAAGCACCCCGCCTTTTCCACCCACATACCCAAGTGAGTCATTAGTAAAACTTACACAATATAACGAAACAGTGGAAGGGCTGGTCAGCTTGGCCCATGTACCACCTGCGTTAATTGTCTTATACATGCTTCCATCATTTTCTGTTATATAACCGACAGAAGGAGATGGAAACGAGAACCCCTTTATAATATGTACTGAATCAATAAAGCAATCGGTCCATACAGTCCCTGAATCAGATGTTCTGGCAAGAACACTTTTAGTAGAATCGCTGCTATAACGGCAAATCAAATACCCCACACTATCGCTTGTAAAATGTATGTAAGTCGGGTAATCATATTTTTTATTGATTATCGTGTTAAAAGTTGCCGCGCTGATATCAGTACGAAAAATAATAATGGAATCTTTTACTGAACATGAGGCCGCTGTATAAATATAATTCTGAGAAAAACAGCTAGGCATAACATCCTTATTATCTATGTTTAGGTTTACAACACTGTATGTTTTGAAATTATTGTTTGTGTATCCAAGTGATGGAGAGCCTCCAGGATTTGCCTCCGCCAAAAATAGTATAGTTGAATCATTGCTTGAAGCTATATAATTAACCCAACCATAGACAATTCCGTTAAATTCAAAAACCCTTTCGGCCGAATATAAGTCATTACCCGACTCATTAAGGTCAGCTGCACCCACATCATGGAAGGTAAAAGGTGCCTCGTATTCATCTCCATAAAGTATTTCACCATCGCCGGCAACAATAGGTAAATAGGGGTAAAGGGATGCAGATCTACTATATAACCAGACATCTATATATGGATTTAACTTAAACCATTGTGCTTGTGCCGATGCCGAGAATAGCATTAAACCCAATAAGAATAAAAAATACCGGTATATTATTTTCATGGTGGTATATGTTACAAGTAGTAAATATAGGAAATAAACCTTGAATATGTTGATTTAGCTTGGAATGCTCCAAGTCAACCTTTCCCCCCCCAACCCCCTAAAGGGGAGAAGTTCAGAATTTATTCCTGAACTGTATTTTCATCACTGAATATCTTGTTTATACGGGGTTGTATAATCCATACTCCAATAGGGAAAAACCATATCATAAAAAACTCGCCGGCATAATCCTCAAACTTTACAGGCCTTTGCAGTTGAACTGCCTTTAATGTTTTGGCAACAAAATAGAGATTGTAAAACATGCAGAACATTGAAAAAAGATGAAGTGGAAGAATCAATGCCAATACAATTAAAGGAGACATTTCACCCACATTTAATTTTAACACTCCTCCTAGTATATACAGGGCAACAATTAACATATAAACGGAAGGTATTATGACAAATGTCTTAAACAGTCTAATATTCATCTTTACTGCACCAGGTAATTTCTCGTAAAGATTAGTTCCCGCAGACCACATCCAGCCCATGAAACCTATTATGAAAAACATGAAGATAAATGGAAAAAACTCGAATATTATCCGGAAATCTTTTGTCTGAAACACAATAAAATCCCCAATAATTGCCGTAAAAAATGGTATCCCCCAGGTTAAAGAAAACACCTGCCAATGTTTTAGTCTCAGAAATATTTTCATGGTTAAGATGGTTTTGAGTTTATCAAACATAAGGATTTTTATTAATCATTTTACGACCACCTGTCGACTAACGACTATATATTACCTTTGCCCTATGCATATCGACATTATAACATTGCACCCCGGTTTGCTCGAAAGCCCTTTTCAGCATTCAATCGTAAAACGAGCCATTGAAAAAAAGGTAGTAGAGGTAAACTTTATAAACCTGCGCGACTATGGCATAGGCAATTATAAGCAAGTTGACGATAGCCCCTTTGGTGGCGGTGCAGGCATGGTTATGACCATAGAACCCATTGCCAAATGCATTGAAGAACTGAAAGCAAAACGTACCTACGACGAAATAATATACCTGACTCCCGATGGTGAACTCTTTAACCAGGATATAGCCAATCAATGCTCCATGCTGAAGAACATTATTTTACTGTGCGGCCATTATAAGGGAGTTGATGACAGGGTGCGCCAGTTATTTATAACTAAAGAAATATCTATTGGCGATTATGTTTTGAGTGGTGGCGAACTGCCAGCGGCTATTTTCTGCGATGCGGTTATACGATTACTACCGGGAGTATTATCCGATGAAACCTCTGCGCTTTCTGATTCATTCCAGGATAATTTACTTGCGCCGCCAGTTTACACCCGCCCGGCAGATTATAAAGGATTAAAAGTACCCGATGTATTATTATCGGGTGACCCGAAACAGGTTGAGGACTGGAGGTTATCGCAATCGATGGAGCGCACCAAACAGCGCCGGCCCGATGTGTGGAAGAAACACGAGAAATAAGAAACAGAGCGAAGAAACAGTGCGTCTCACTCTTTCTGTTTACTGTTTCTCTTTCTAAAGACTATTATTATTCGTGGACTGGTAACAGTATTTTTCCACTGGTTATCAATACCATACCTTAATTTTAGGGATAACATTTTTTAACAAACAGGGGCATTGACTGCCTGTATATTTTCTTACCTTTGAATCAATTAATTTTGTCAATACCATATATGATTACTATAGCAGTTGCCGGAATATTTGAACGCGAGTTAAACAAGCTTGCCGAGGAAATAAAATTATATAATCCGGAAGAAAATATATGGAAGGTAAAAGGCGACATTAAGAATTCGGGTGGTAATCTTTGCCTACATATTTGCGGCAACCTTCAACACTTTATTGGTAACGTACTTGGTAATACCGGTTATGTTCGCAACCGCGATAAAGAATTTGCTGATAAAGTTCCTGTATCGGAACTACTGAAAGAAATTGAAGAGACAAAAAAAGCGGTTGTAAAAACACTCGAGGTCATACCCGACGACGAGCTTGACAAAGAATACACGGCTTTCCCGGCGCACTTATTAGGCAAAGAACAAATAACCAAATTTTATTTCCTTGCTCACCTTATTGCCCATATGGATTATCACATAGGACAGATAAATTATCATCGCCGTTTGATGTCGTAGTTGTATGGACAATATTTGCGATTACCTGAAGTTTATTTCACATATTTGCACCTTTTGTAATTAAAATCCGTGGCCGACAGCGTAGTAATTATACCTACTTATAACGAAAAAGGGAATATTGAAAATATTACCCGCAAGGTAATGTCGCTACCCGGCAATTTCCACCTCCTTATTATTGACGATGGCTCACCCGATGGCACAGCCGATGTTGTTAAAACATTAATGAAAGAATTTCCCGACCGTTTATTTATTATTGAACGCCGGGGAAAACTTGGATTAGGTACCGCATATATAGCAGGATTTAAATGGGCCCTGGCACATGCCTATGAATACATTTTTGAAATGGATGCCGATTTCTCGCATAATCCTGATGACCTGATAAGGCTTAAAGAAGCGTGCCAGACAGCAGATATGGCTGTCGGTTCGCGTTATGTGAAAGGTGGCAATGTTAAAAACTGGGACATAAAAAGAAGGTGGATGTCTTACTGTGCATCGCTATATGTGCGCACCATTTTATGGATGAATGTGCACGATACAACTGCCGGTTTCAAATGCTACCACCGCAGGGTGCTTGAAGCCCTTCCGTTGGACAGTATTAAGTTTATAGGTTATGCTTTCCAAATTGAAATGAAATACCTGGCCTATAAAAAGGGCTTTAAAATAGCTGAGGTGCCTATTACTTTTGTCGACAGGCAGGTGGGTGTTTCTAAAATGAGTAAAGGAATATTTAAAGAAGCCTTCTGGGGCGTTATTCAAATGCGACTGGGCAAACATGGCAAATAAAAGCACCCTTATTAAAAATGCTTTTATAGTTAATGAAGGAAAAACTTTCCGGAGCGACTTACTTATTAAAGATGGAAAAATAGAAGAAGTTGCTCCCTCTATTTCATCGTATCCGCAAGACACAACAATTATTGACGCGACAGGCAAATACCTGCTGCCCGGCATAATTGACACCCATGTGCATTTCCGCGAGCCGGGATTAATTCACAAAGCTGATATATATACCGAATCGAAGGCTGCTGTGGCAGGTGGTGTAACCTCTTTTATGGATATGCCCAATACAGTTCCGGCTGTACTTACCCAGGAACTTTTGGAAGACAAATATAATCTGGCAAAAGATAAGGCGCTGGGTAATTACTCGTTCTATATGGGCACTTCAAACACTAACCTTGCCGAGGTGCTGAAGACCGACCCAAAGAATGTTTGCGGGGTGAAAATATATTTGGGACAATCTACAGGGAATATGTGCGTGGATAACCCGGAAAGTATTGAAAAACTTTTTGCCCAATGCCCTACCCTGCTGGCTGCCCATTGCGAAGATGAACATATTATAGAGGAGAATTCGAAAATATTCCGTAAGAAATATGGTGAGAACCCTCCTCCTTCGAGCCACCCGTTGATACGCAATGAAGAGTGTTGCTACAAATCATCGCACCATGCGGTTGATTTGGCGAAGAAACATAACACACGCCTGCATATTGTGCACGTTTCTACCGTTAAAGAAACCAATCTATTCGATAGTAAAACTGCGCTGGAACAAAAGCGCATTACAGCCGAAGTATGCATACACCATTTATGGTTCAGCGATAAAGATTACGCCAGCAAGGGCAACTGGATAAAGTGGAACCCTGCCATTAAAACCGAGAACGACCGCACCGGGCTTTTTACAGCACTGCTCGAAAATAAAATTGATACAATAGCTACCGACCATGCCCCGCATACGCACAACGAAAAAGAGCTGGAATATTTCTGCTGCCCTTCAGGCGCGCCCATGGTGCAGCATTCGCTGGTGGCCATGCTTGAGTTTTACAGGGCTGGAAAAATATCATTGGAAACAATAGTAGAAAAAATGTGCCATGCCCCTGCCATATGTTTCCATATTAATAAACGCGGGTTTATCCGTAAAGGTTATTGGGCCGACCTTGCGCTGGTCGATTTAAACAGCCCCTGGAAGGTAGATAAATCAAATATTCTGTATAAATGCGGTTGGGGCCCCATGGAAGGGGAAACTTTCCATGCAAGGGTTACCAATACATTTGTAAACGGCCACCTTGTTTATAATAACGGTAGTTTCGATGAATCAGTAAAGGGGATGCGATTGACTTTCGACCGCTAACAATATTCCACTACCCAATACGTACTTACAGTTTCTCGAAAAGGCTTATTTTTAGCCTTTATTCTAAGCTATGCCAAAGTTATCCATTCTAATGCCTGCATATAATGAGGCTAAAACTATTGCCACTATTCTCGACAAGGTGGTAGAAACCAAAATGTCATTTTCCGTTACCAAAGAGATTATAGTCGTGAATGATGGTTCCAAAGACGATTCAAAGGCTATTCTTGATGCTTATATGGAGAAATACAGGCAACGGACTGATGAAGATGCCCTTAATACTCAAATTGTAGTGCATCATAAAGAGGTGAATGAAGGAAAGGGCGCTGCCATACATACAGCAATAAAAATGGCTACGGGCGATTATACTATCATACAGGATGGCGACCTTGAGCTTGACCCCAGGGAGATTAATATTTTACTACAGCCCATTATAGAAGGTTTTGCCGATGTTGTATATGGTTCACGGTTTATTGGTGGAAGGCCGCACAGGGTTATGGATTTCTGGCATTCAGGCGGGAACAGGATACTTACATTTGTTTCTAACATGTTTACCAACCTGAACCTGACTGACATGGAAACCTGTTACAAATTGTTTAAAGCAGATATAGCCAAGAAACTTGATTTGAAAGAAAAGCGTTTTGGATTCGAGCCCGAAGTAACTGCGAAAATTGCCAGGGTTGAAGGTATACGGATTTATGAAGTAGGCATTTCATATTATGGCCGTACCCGCAGTGATGGCAAGAAAATAGGCTGGAAAGATGCTGTAAGAACTATTTGGTGCATTGTAAAGTATAACCTGTTTTCATGATTAAGAACTTCTCGAAAATAGTAATTGTTGTAATTACAGTTTTTACTTTTTTTTATATTAAACATGAAAGGTTTAACGAGTTGGATGGTAAAGCCTGGACCTGTGTTTTAAATGGTGACGGGTATGGCTACTATGCATATCTTCCCGCCATAATTATAAATCATAACCTCGATTATAAAAATGCCTTTAAGGCCGAACTGAAAGTAAGGCCCGATCAGGAGGAAGGATTCAATCATCTATGTTATATTTTTGAGGGGAAGCAATTAAACAAATGCTTTGTTGGCACCGCAGTCGTCTGGGTACCTACTTTTCTCGTCGCCTGCCTCGTAAGCAAGGTATTCGGGTACGACGTAGATGGGTTTTCCTTTCCTTTTAAAATCATCTTAAGTTTAACAGCATTGCTTTATTTTGTTATCGGGCTTATTTTTCTGCGTAAGCTTATGAAGCTATACAATATAAATGAACTCATAATTTCATTTATACTTATACTGGTTTCGTTCGGCACAAACTTGTTTTATTATGTAACCATTGAGCCATCTATGTCTCATGTTTATTCCTTCTCCTTATTTGCTGTTTTCCTCTATTTTGCCCGAAAGTCAACAACTGAATTCAGGTTAAAGAATACTATCTGGCTTGCAATAACACTTGGCTTACTTATATTAATACGGCCTATTAATGTACTAATGGCACTCTCGGTCTTCTTTATAGCCGGTGATTTAAAAACGTTGCGTTCATTTATTATAAATCTTTTTACATCGCGCCAGACAATTGTATTGTTAGTGGTTATCTGTTCAATAGTAGGTATTCAATTTATTATGTGGCATGCCCAGGTAGGAAAATGGTTTATATGGAGCTACAAGCAAGAAGGCTTTAATTTTAAAGAGCCACACATTTCCGAAATACTTTTCAGTTACCGTAAAGGATGGTTTTTATATACCCCTTTTATGTTTATAACAGTTTGTTTCGCGTTACTGGTATTTTTCCGTAAAGATTTTTTCCTTTTTTTCAGCTTATTACTGGTATTTGCCCCTGCAGTTTATATACTTTCAAGCTGGTCCGATTGGGAATATGGAGGAGGATTCGGTTCCCGTCCGTTTATTGATTACTACCCCTTATTTATTATTGCGCTCGGTATATCTATGGAAATGGTAAAGCGAAAATGGATAGATTGGGCAGTAGTCGGGCTATCAATATTCTGTTTACCGTTGAATATTATTCAGGTTTACCAAAGACTTAATTATATTTTGCCTTATTCAGGGATGAATAAAGACAAATATTGGGCCATATTTCTTAAAGCCGATAGGGCACATGCTAATCTTTTCTACTCAGATTACGGGCCGTTCTTTAAGTTCGACAGCACCCTCATCTTCAGGAACGATTTTGAACATAACTCATGGGGAAATGATACGAATATTACATCTGAATATTCCTTCAGCGGCAATTATTCCGCTTTTGTAAATGAAAAACGGTGCTATTCTCCTATTTTCTCAATAACGGCTGGAGAGTTACCCAACGTACAAAACCTTTATATTTATGTAAGGCTTTATGCATATTTACCTGACTTTGATAATGACGCGAGCATTGTTGTGAATGTACTTGGCTCAAAAGATAAAAAAGCCTATTATACCGGCGGAAGGCAGATTAAGAATTGTATTGTTTTCCCCGGAAGATGGGAGGATGTGGAATATGCATTTGCACTTCCGGCTTTCCATGATTCGAGCGATATGGTTTACGCGTACGTTTATACATCGAAGGGTTTAGCATACATTGAC
>JABDGY010000034.1 GCA_013285805.1 Bacteroidota bacterium
AACCTCCGCCGGCGCCATATTCGCCGCCGGAAACCCATACTTTTCCGCTAGGTAATACCTGCGATGGAAAAGAGAACCTGTCGTAGTTCATTTGGGCTATTTGTGTCCAGGTACCATTAAGATAACTTCCAGTTGAATCGGGGGTAAGTTTATCCCATACAGTTCCATAACCCGTACCGTTTGAAGAATTAATGATAACTGTGCCATCGGTAAGCAACAGCATAGTACAATCATTAGGATCGGGGGATTGATTTTTTAATGCGGCCCAGGTTCCGGTTTGCGCCGATAAATTTTGCACTATTACAATGGTGAGAGCAACGGTTAAGGAGAATAATTTTTTTTTCATACGCCAGGTTTTAGACGGTTAGTAACTGTAAATGTATGAAAAAACTCACCGGTTGTATGTGCTTGAGATTTAATATTTTAATTTACAATTCGCCAACAAATTTTTCCGGGCATGCAAATAGCTCAGTAAGCCTGTTTAAATAGGGCTGCAAGGAAATAAGAAACACCAATTATTCCTTGAAAAGAGCCTTGTGCCTCCTTTATTTTGTATACTTATTTAGAAGATGATAACTATCATGCAGCAATCTGACCTGTGCCATTCAACAAACTGACGTATGGCAATACTTTTGTTTTATAAATCAAAACAAAAGACGTCATGAAAAAAGCATTACTCATACTAACAATATTTGCACAGGCAAACTTATTTGCACAGATACCTAACAGCGGGTTTGAGAATTGGACAAATAAAGGCACATACATGGACCCGCAAGGATGGTGGAGCGCTAACGACTCAGTAAAATCAGGCAGTTACTATCCCGTCACACAATCAACCGACCATTACCCGGCTAACGTGGGCAGTTACTCACTAAGGTTAGAAAGCCAGGAAGCCACAGCTTTTCCTCCTCCCGAATGGCAGGACTGGGGCTTATGCTGGACAGGTGGCTGGAATGGAAACAACTATCCCGCATTTCCTGTTACGGGTCACCCTACTTCACTTTGCGGTTATTATAAATGGATTCCGCAAAACGGAGACACTATGAATATACATATTTTACTTTACAGTGCCGGCGTGCAGGTAGCTATAGCAACATTACAGGATTCTACCTCGGCCACTTCATGGACATCTTTCCAGATTCCTATCAGTTCATACAGCACCGTTGACAGCGCACGCATAATGTTAATGTGTTATGCCGACCACGTTATGATTGCCCATGGGAATTCAGTTTTGTATGTCGACAACCTGAGTTTCGATAATTTAATTACCGGCATTCCTGAAGTGACCGATTTGCATACCCTCAATATATACCCTAACCCTGCAACCGATGTTTTAAACATCTCTATGCCGCAAGCCTATTGCGGCAATACCAATGTAGCAGTATATGATGTAACGGGAAGGGTTGTAATGCAGTACAGCTTCGTTATCCGCTCTAATTTCTTCCCGGTTGACATTTCTACATTACCATCGGGTGTTTATTTATTGAGAATAAATACCGAGACAGGAAGCCTTATAAACAAGTTTGTAAAGAAATAATCGGATAAAACTGTTCTGTGAAAGGGGCCTTGTGCCCCTTTTATTTTACATAAAAACAATATGGATGATAACTATCATATTCTATTATGACCGGCAACATTTATAACGCCTTAGCGTCATGGTAGTTTTGACATATAAACTAAAACCTTAAAAACATCATGAAACAGAAATTACTAATCCTTGCCTTACTTGTAAATGGAGGCTTGTTTGCACAATCAATACCCGATGGAGGGTTTGAAACATGGAGCGTGTATACATGGCAGGACCCTCAATATTATAACACATCGAACCAAGCAGGTAATCATAGCAGCACTGTTGGTTCTTCAACCATCCCCCCCGCTAATGTAACCCAAACCACGGGTAAATACGGTTCGTTTGGAGTGCAGATTCAAAATATACTATTTCATACCGATACCGTACCCGGTTATATAATAGAGGCTAACACCGGTGGTGGCGGTGGCGGACCTACAGGCGGAATACCTTATGCCCAGAAACCTACCGGTGTAAGGTTCTGGTATAAATATACTACCACAGGTGTAGATACAGCCGCTATTCTTGTTATGTTCAAGAAATCAGGAGTTATAATCGACTCATTTTTTGTTGCTATTCCAAGTTCAGCTTCTACTTCTACCTATACACTTCACTCCTATTATCCGGTACACCCTATTCCTGTAACACCTGATACAGTAATATTCGCCGCGGCTGCTTCAAAGGCTGTTGTAAACCAGCATAACAATTTTAATAAGGGTATTATTCCGGGCAGCACACTTACAATCGACAGCGTTACCTTTACAGGTGTTGGAGCATTGCAGCCCGCAGAATTAAATGGCAATTTTGAAAATTGGATAACCGATACCATAAACATTCCTATTGGCTGGTTCATAAGTTATCCGGGTACAACCATTACTACCGACCATTATGCAGGTACCCATGCTTTGCAGGTTGAAACGGTAAACTCACCTAGTAATGGTATTACAAACGGACAGGCTAACACCGGTTACTGGCCCAATAATTGCTACAGCAATTGCTATGAGCAGGGAGGTTATGCATATACTACCCAGGTTGATACACTAACATTCTGGTATAAGTATTCTCCCAAACCCAACGATACAGCTCAGGTATGGCTTAATTTTATTAAAAATGGACAGGGAATATATGGCACCAGTATTAATTTTTACACCTCAGTAACATCGTGGACATATGCTTCATTTCCATTTAATGTTGGACAATCACCCGACACAGTTGTTGTTAACATAACCTCATCGGCTCATAACCATGATACTTCGCAGGCGCAATATGCACCCTATGTAGGTTCAACATTTAAAATTGATAATCTTCAATTTAAATCGCAACCATTGGGCATTGCTCCTGTAATGGAACAATCGGGCGAGATTACGATTTACCCTAGCCCTGCAAAGGAAACCCTGAACATTGATTTTACAAATCAATCTATTAGGGGTGCCGTTACCATTTCTATTATCGATATGCTGGGCAGGGAAGTAATTCAATCGGAACAAAATGTTAATACAACCATTTTGCCAATTGATATCTCTGGCCTTACATCGGGCGTATACCTTATAAAGGTTATGAACGGTTCAAATTATACAATTGCAAGGTTTATTAAAAACTAAACCTGTTATTCTTTAACTTAAAGAGGGGCTTTATGCCCCTCTTTTTATTTCTGAATTACAAACTTCCCTTCGGATATTAATTCACCGCTTTCGGTAAGCATCCTGTATAAATAAACCCCACTGGGTTCATTAGTCAAGTTAATCTGATTGTCACCCTGAGCCTGCCTGCTCTGACCTTGCGTCATGGGTCGAAGGGGCTGCGTAAATACTTTCTCTCCTAGCACATTATACACCTCTACCGTTGATTGACGACTATCGACCGACGACTTAATTGTAAATTCTCCATTGTTGGGATTCGGCGTTATATGCACTGCATTAGCAGGAGAGCTAATTACTGCAATTCCTGTAACCTTATGTGGAATACCTCCATTTGAAAGCGAAACAGAAGTACTACTATATGTTTGATGCATGGGAGTGATATGCTTGTGTGTAGGAGTACAACCACCTGACGGGTTTATCGCCTCAACAAGGTAAATGGAACCCGCAGGAGGCAGTGAATCATTGTAATATAAAACGCTGCCTGATACAGAATCAATAAGGGTAAGTGTATTTAATGAAAGTCCACGATATATTAAATAGTTGGGAGTTACAAAACCTATATATGGAGTCCAGAATAGACTATCTTTAGTTGCAAGTTGAACAACTTGCAGGTATATGGTGCTATTAAACGGGCTAAGTGAAGATTCTCCACATGAATCCACGGTTGAAATGCGATAGCTATATGATTTTGAATCGGGATTGGATGTGGTATCAATATATTCGCTCAAGGCTGTATCAGCCACACTACCAATTTTCACCCAGCCCGATGATATTGAATCGTAAATATTGAAAAAGCCGTCAGGTGGCGAATTATTTCTGCCCCATATAATCACATTCTTGTTAATGTTTGTATCAGTTGTTACAATACATATATCCTGGTCATAATTATTTAAACAGCCAAGTGTATCGAGGCTAAAAAGTACTCCGTAGCCATATAAACCTCCCACTACGGTGGCACCATATATATAATTACCCGAAAGTGTTAATGAGCCCTCAGATTCAGCCCCATCGGTACTATCAAAATCAAAGAGGATTTTATAGCCCATTCCATTTGTATCTAACGAAAAAACAACTCCATTGCGGTATGCGCCACCATATTCCGTTTCTCCAAACAATTTATTTCCTGAAAGTATAAGTGAACCGCCATTCTCTTCCGGGTATGCGCCATCTGTGTCGTTAAAATTGTGGATGTCTTTATATCCGCTTCCATTTGTATCAATTGAAAAAAGCAAACCATATCCATTAGCACCACCGCCATAAGCAGCCCCGTATAATAATCCTCCGGAAAGTGTTAAGCCGCCTTCAGGGCCCGCCCCATTTGTTCCATTAAAATCAAGTAAATCTTTATAATTACTTCCATTGGTGTCGAGTGAAAAAATCAAACCTTCTCCGTTAGCACCACCATTTTCAGTCATTCCATATAACGATTTACCCAAAAGTACCAATGAACCATCGGCATAAAATCCATTTGTGCCGTTGAAATTGAGCAAATCTTTGTAACCATTGCCATTGGTATCTATAGAAAAGACAACACCGCTATCATGCACTCCACCCAGTGCTGTAACCCCATACAATACATTTCCCGAAACAGCGAGAGTTAAAGAACCGAACGGTTTTTTACCATTTGTATCATTGAAACTAAGAAGGACTTTGTAGCCAGAGCCATTTGTATCAATAGAGAAAACAACCCCATCGCCATTTTTACCCCCATTTTGGGTTGTTCCAAAGAACGATTTACCCGAGAGAATTAAAGGGCTATTGCAGCCTCCACCAATTGAATCATGGAAATCGAACAAATCTTTATACCCGCTTCCGTCAGAATTTATTGAAAAAATATTACCATTACTATACCTTCCACCCGTAAAGTTTGTTCCATATAGCCTTCCTCCCAAGGTTACTAATGAACCGAATGGCCATCCACCATTTGTATCGTTGAAGTTTATCAGTACATTATATTGTGCCTTACCGACGCCGGTTATTAATAAGAGAAAAGTAAAAATTACAAGGGAAAACTTTTTCATAAATCTGTAGTTTTTTATTTCACACTGCAAATGTACCTCTTCAAACTCCCATTAAAAAGAGATAACTAGCGAATAGTGGTATCTTTTGAGTGAACGGTGGGAAATTTGCACTTATTAGTTTAGTATCAGAATTTATACACCCTTATTAGGCAACAGCACAATAACATTAACATAACACCTTATACATATATTTGCCCTGTAAATTCTATAAATGAGCGAGTTACACGTCTTTGCAATTCTTTTTATAATGTACGGAATTGCTACCCTTATATGGCCCCGCCTTTTAAAAATAGGGGCGTATATAATAGGTAATTCCCTTAGCCCAAAACGATATGCCATTTATAAAAGAATTGTCGGTGTACTTTACATTGGTATTGGCATTTACCTTCTCACGCAATAGACTGACAATCACAATATTACATAATTAATTGATTACCAATAACTTAGCCCTTTCATTGTAAATCGTTGTATTTAACAATGGACAGCCTGTCAATAAAGGGCTTCAGGAAGGGCTCATTGTATTTTTCTATTGTTATTTTCAGTTAGTCTTAAGGAATAAGGAATATGGAGTAAGTCGAACGAAATGGGTTACTTATTCCTTACTCCTTATCCCTTACAACTATTTTAAGTTATTTTGTACTGTGAAATCATTTTCCAAAAAGCAGTTTTACCTATTTTCCCTTCTCACTGGAGTATTATTGTGGGCGGGTTGGCCTGCACATGGCTTTCCCTTTCTACTGCTAATAGCCTTCTGCCCTTTACTTATTATTGAAGAGTACTTTTACCAGGAACGCCAGAACTACAAAGCCTTTGCCCTATTCAGGTTTGCATATATATCTGCCCTGTCGTGGAACATTTTAAGCACCTGGTGGATAATCAACTCTTCTATAGTAGGGGCCATACTGGCCATAGTGCTTAATAGTATGTTTATGTCGCTGGTATTGGTTTTGTTCCACTATGTGCGCATGAAAACCACCAGCCGCACTGGCTATGCGGCACTCCCCATATTGTGGATTTCCTTTGAATACTTCCACCTTAACTGGAGCGGCAGCTGGCCCTGGCTCACACTGGGCAATGGCTTTGCCAACTTTGCCAACTGCGTGCAATGGTATGAATATACGGGTGTGTTGGGTGGCTCGTTGTGGATATTGGTTAGCAATGTTGTAATCTTTAACCTGCTAAAGAACGTGTGGCTGAATAAGAAAGAGAGCGGAGAAACAGGGCGTATTAAATCGACGAGAAAGAGCCTGCTGGCTGCTGTTTCTATAGTTATACTACCACTCATTTTCTCTGCAGTAGCTTTAGTTAAATACAGGTTTTACTATGATGCAATCTGTTCAGATATTAAAAAGGTAAACGTGGTTGTAGTGCAGCCTAACATAGACCCCTACAACGAAAAATTCAGTGGCGACTTTAAGACACAGCTTACTAAAATGCTTCAACTGGCTGATACAAAAGTCGACTCAACAACCGATTACCTAGTCTTTCCTGAAACGGCCCTTACTGAAGAAATATGGGAGAACAATTGGGACAATAGCTATAGTATACCGGCTTTAAAAGACTACCTGAAAAAATACCCACGCCTGAGTATAGTAACAGGGGTGGCCTCTGTGAAGCAATATAATAAGGGCGATAGTATTCCTGAGACCGCCCGCAAGTTTACGCAAGACGAAGGATATTACGATGCATATAACACCGCTATTCAGGTAAGCAACAATTACCCCTTACAGGTTTACCATAAATGCAAGTTAGTGCCCGGTGTAGAGACAATGCCCTTTAGGAAATTACTTGCTCCCTTGGCCGATTGGGCCTTTGCGTTGGGCGGTACTTCAGGCACACTTGGCACCCAAAAAGAGCCCTCTGTTTTTTACTCGCCTGATACTAAAACAACAATAGGTACCGCTATATGTTATGAATCTATTTATGGGGAATATATAGGAGAGTACGTGCAAAAGGGGGCACAGCTTCTTTTCATAATAACTAACGACGGCTGGTGGGGAGATACTCCCGGGTATAAGCAACACCTTTGCTATGCCCGTCTACGTGCTATTGAAACACGCCGCTGCATTGCCCGTTCAGCCAACACAGGCACTTCGGCTTTCATAAATGAAGTTGGAGACATAAGCCAGCCCACTACCTGGTGGCAGCCTGCGGTAATTAAAGCATCACTCCCCATACACGATAACATTACCTTTTATGTGCAGCATGGCGATTACATTGGCTGGATTATGTGCTGGCTTACTGCTATCCTACTTGCTTATACCCTATTTATGGTGTTCAAGAAAAAACTGAGATAGCATGAATTGTAATATTAATTGCCACGACATTTATGTCGTGGTTATAAAAAACAACAAAAGGGCTTAAGCCCAAAACGTTCTTTATTTTAGGCTAAAGCCACTTAATTAGAAGCTACACATTATCCACGACCTGAAGGTCGTGGCAATTTAAAGAAACAACAGCCAGAATTTCTTTGTTAAATTTGACAATAAAAACAATCAACTATGAAAAAGATAACCGTAACAAAAAACGCCCCTAACCCTATTGGCCCCTATAGCCAGGGAGTAACTGCTTCAGGCTTTGTATTTGTATCGGGCCAGGTAGGTAAGGACCCTGCAAGTGGCAATATTGTAAACGATACCATAGAGAATGAAACCAAAATGGTAATGAATAACGTTAAAGGTATTTTAGAACAAGCGGGCTCAAGCCTCGACAAAGTAGTAAAGACAACCATATTCCTTACCAATCTGGACGACTTCGCAAAGGTGAACGAAACCTATGGTTCGTTCTTTAAAGGCGATTACCCTGCCCGTGAAACTGTGCAGGTATCAAGGTTGCCATTGAATGTGAATGTGGAAATATCGGTGATAGCAATAGCATAGAAAGAGAAACAGAGCGAGGAAAGAGTACGTGTTACTATGGAGTTTAAGGATATAAAAGCAAACTTAAAAAAGGATTTTACCGGGTTCAAAAAGGTGAAGGTAGCTTTACTTGCCGATTCCTCAACTCAATACCTGGCACAGGCTATAAGGGGTATGGGTTATGAAAAGAAGCTCGACATAGAAGTTTGGGAAGCAGATTATGATTCTATTGACCTTACTATATCCGACGCTGCTTCTGAATTATATAGCTTCAAACCCGATTTTACGTTTGTCTTTCTTTCTTCCCATAAACTGAAGAAGAAGTTTTACAAAAGCGGCTCCAATCCACATTTTGCCGACGATACCTTAGCCTATTTAAAGAACGTAACAGCTACTGTATCATCGCACATAAAAACTAACTTTTTAGTTTTCAATTTCCCCGATGCACTCGACCCTGTGTTCGGCCATTATTCAGGTAAAGTAACTGCTTCATTCAACTACCAGGTTAAAAAGTTGAACCTTGAATTGATGCACTGGGCTCAAAACGAAGCATCGGTTTCATTGATTGATTTATGCGGACTGCAGGCTATGTATGGCAGCGCGAACAGCATCGACAGCAGAATGTACCTGGGTTCTGATTCAATATTCAGCCTCGACTTTACAATAGTGGTTGCCACTAACTGCGTACAGGTTATTGAGGCTTTTACAGGTTTTTCTAAAAAATGTCTTATCCTCGACCTCGATAATACCCTGTGGGGTGGCATAATAGGTGATGATGGATTAGAAAACATACAGATTGGCGATTTAGGCATTGGCAAAGCTTTTACTGAAATACAGTTATGGGCGAAAGCTTTAAAAGAAAGAGGAATTATACTGGCTGTTTGCAGCAAGAATGACGAAGCAAATGCAAAGGAGCCTTTTGAAAAACACCCTGACATGGTGTTGCGCCCTGATGATATTGCCGTGTTCGTAGCTAACTGGTCGAACAAGCACGACAATATTAAATACATTCAATCGGTTTTAAATATTGGTTTCGATTCAATGGTGTTCCTCGACGACAACGCTTTTGAACGCAACATGGTACGAACCTACTTACCCGAAGTAACTGTTCCCGAACTGCCCGATGACCCCGCCGATTACGTTGCTAACCTTAATAGCCTGAACCTCTTTGAAACTAACGCCTATACAGAAGAAGACAAAGAGCGTACCCAATTATATAAAGCGGAGGCATTACGTAACACCGCCAGTCTCACTTATACATCTGAGGCCGATTTCCTGAAGAGCCTTGATATGGTAAGCGAGGTAAAAGAGTTTGATGCATTTACCATTCCGCGTGTTTCTCAACTAACCCAGCGCTCGAACCAGTTTAACCTGCGCACAAAACGCTATACCGAGCAGGACATTAAACACATGGCCGAGGACCATAAGAAGCACCACACATTTTCATTCACCCTGTCTGATAAATATGGCGCACATGGCCTTATAGGGGTAATAATACTGGAAAAGAAAGACGCGCATACCCTGTTCATCGACACATGGATAATGAGCTGCAGAGTGTTGAAAAGGGGCATGGAGCAATTTATGCTGAATGAAATTACGCAATACGCGAAAAAGCATAAATTTGAAAAACTAACAGGTGAATATTTAGAAACAAAAAAGAACGGCATGGTGAAGGACCATTACAAGAATATGGGCTTCACAGAAAAAGGCGAACAATGGCAATTAGATGTCACAGCTTACAAACCGGCAGCATGCTTTATAAAAAACTCCAATACTCATGAGTGAACAAATGACTTATATTCTTTCCGAAATTTCAAAGCAAAACCCTTTGCATGGAAAGAAACTTAAGAAAACCCTGTCGGCTTTAAAGGACTATGAACAGATTGCCGACCATGTTATTGACAAATACTCGGCTTTGCTTAAAAAGCAGGGCAGGACAATAGATTACGGCATTGACTGTTACCTGAAAATGATAAACGATGTTACCTACGAAAGTGTGCAGTTTATACAAAGCGGTAAATACACCAGCACATCGTTTGAAGAAGTAAATAAGCGTGTATACGGTAATCCTGAGATAATGGAGTACTATATGCATGGGCTCATAATGTCGACGGTATTATGGAGGCACCATTATCATATTTACAACTTCTTTGTAAACACATTTCCAAAGTACACCAAAGACGTTAAAAGGTATTTGGAAATAGGCGGCGGGCACGGTTTATTTGTATCGGAAGCCATGCGCATTCTTCCTAAAGACGCGGCTATTGACTTAGTAGATATCAGCCAGAGTTCCATTAATATGGCTAAAGGCCTTATAGACAGCAATAGGGTTAACTATATCCTTCACGACGTTTATAAATATGACAAAGACAAAACCTATGATTTTGTTACCATGGGTGAAGTGCTTGAACATGTTGAGGACCCGCTTGGCTTGTTGAAGAAAATAAAATCGTTATTGAAAGATACCGGTACGGCTTACATTACCACCCCTACCAATGCCCCGGCTATCGACCATATTTACCTGTTCAACAATGTGCAGGAAATACGCGACCTTATTCACAAGGCAGGTTTTGAAATAAAAGACGAACTGGTATTGCCTACTGAAGATATGACTGAAGAAGAAGCAAACCGAACAAAGACAACCCTTCTGTACGCTGCATTTATAAAGTAGTGAAGCATTGCCGATTTTAATAATTTTGCACTAAACCGAAAACTATGAACCAGAACGAAATACTGGCTGAATGCAACAAGATATTTATCGACCAGCTCGATAACCCTTCTATAGTATTAAAACGCGAAACCACAGCCGCTGATATTGATGAATGGGATTCCCTTAACCACATACAGATTATTGTGGCTATTGAAAAACGTTTTAAAATCAGGTTTACTTCTTCGGAAATACAGAACTTCAAAAGCGTTGGCGACATGTGCGACGCCATTGCCAAGAAAGTAACCGCATAAGCCGCATAATGCAGAAAGGTGATGTTTTTATTGAAAAATTAAAAATTACCGATGAACTCCGCGACGGCTTCATAAAGCTTTTTGATGCCCACGCCGCTATTCATACCAATGCTGAATATGCGCAGAAAAGAAAATTCAAATCATTTATTATTCACGGCAATGTTCTGAGTGGCTTCATTTCTCATTTTGTAGATGAATGCCTGCCCGAGAAGAATGCCATGTGCTATGCGCAGAACATTAAGTTCAGCAAGCCCGTATACCTGCACGACGAGCTAACCTTCCATGCTGAGATTAAAGCTATACACGACTCTGTAAATATTGCCGAACTCGATTTCTTTTTCGAGAATACCGACAAAGTAAAAGTGGCGAAAGGCGACCTGCTAATCGGTATTAATATATAGCAACGGGCATGCTATTTAACTCTCTGCAATTCTTCCTGTTTTTCCCGATTGTAACCATACTCTATTTTTTATTGCCCCATAAATTCCGATGGATTCATTTGCTGGCAGCCAGTTGCATATTCTACATCGCATTTATTCCGGTATATATTTTTATACTGATATTCACTATTATAATTGATTATATAGCAGGTATATTAATAGAAAATGCCAAAGGCAAAAAGCGAAAGCAATTTCTGTTACTCAGCATAATAGCCAATGTAGGCGTATTGGTAGTGTTTAAATATTACAATTTCTTCAGCGATAACATTAATCACCTTCTCCACGCATTTCACATAAGCACTTTTAATGTTCCGCTGCTGGGTTTAATATTACCTATCGGCCTATCATTTCACACCTTTCAAGCCATGAGTTATACCATAGAAGTGTACCGTGGCAACCAGAAAGCCGAACGCCACTTTGGTATTTATGCCTTATATGTAATGTTTTATCCGCAGTTAGTAGCGGGCCCTATAGAACGTCCGCAGAACCTTATACACCAATTTAAAGAAGAACACCATTTCGATTATGAGAATGCAGCCAACGGCCTCAGGCTTATGTTATGGGGCATGTTTAAAAAAGTAGTGATAGCCGATAAGCTTGCCCTGTTCGTCGACCCGGTGTTTACTCATCCCTCACATTACCCTTCGCTTACTTTACTTATCGCTACTCTGTTTTTCACATTTGAGATTTACTGCGACTTTTCAGGATATTCTGATATTGCTATAGGAGCAGCCAGGGTTATGGGCTTTACGCTCATGAAAAACTTCGACAAACCCTACTGGTCAAAAAGTGTGGCGGAATTCTGGAAACGATGGCACATATCGCTCTCCACATGGTTCAGAGATTACTTATATATCTCACTTGGCGGCAACCGTGTATCAATACCACGTTGGTATTTCAACCTGTTTATAGTATTCCTCGTAAGCGGTTTCTGGCATGGCGCCAACTGGACCTTTATTGCCTGGGGAGCATTGCATGGCTTTTACCTTGTATTTGCTATAATAAGAGATAAGTTAATAGGCCCTATACGCATACCCGCCCGAAATTTCTTCAACGTTATTATAACCTTTATCCTGGTGTCCATAACCTGGGTTTTCTTCAGGGCCAATAGCATAAGCGATGCATTTTATATTTTAAAGCGCTTGCCGGGTTCTATTAATGATGTAATACATTTACACTCATTCCGAATAGGCAGTTCACTCCCCCTTGACAAAATGCCTGCTTCCATTGCCCTTATCATATTTCTTTTACTGGTCGAGGCTATACAGGGCAAAACTGATATTCAAACATTGCTTAAAAAGCAACCTTTTTACTTGCGCTGGGGTACATATTACATATTGATAGCCGGCATTCTTTTATTCGGTGAGTTTGGCAGCAGAACCTTTATTTATTTCCAGTTTTAAATGAAACTAAGGCTTTTCATATTCAAGCTTCTGCTCTTTATACTACCGGTAGCCTCAATACTGCTTTATATCGAACACAGGCTGGCATCTATACCCAATTCATATAATACCAAACGCCACAATTTTGAACAGCAATCCGATTCAATTGAAGTAATTGTACTGGGCGCTTCACATGCTACATACGGCATAAACCCTGCTTACTTTTCGCATAAGGGCTTTAACCTGGCGGATATTTCGCAGGATATGTATTTCGATTCAGGATTGGTGATGAAATATTTACCAAAACTGCCCCGGCTAAGAATTGTTATAATTGATGCCGACTACATGACGCTTAATTATTCGCTCGATGTGAACCCGGTTGAAAACTGGAGAACGTCTTATTACTATAAATACTGGGGGATTAAAAGCGACAAGTGGCAACCATTCGACATGAATAATTATTCATTCATCTGGCTCTACTCCCGCCCTATTGTCGAAAAACTTGCCCGAAAAAGGTTCGATACCAGTTTCGTTAATAACATGGCGCCGAATGGGTGGATGAGGTACGACACCCTTCCAAATACAAACACCATTAACGATGAAACCGGGAAGAAAAGAGTAGACGTAATTAATAATTTAATAGCTATGACCAATATAGCGAAAGTGCATAATTGCATTAAAAACTTCGCCAATGCGCTTAAAGCAAGAAACATAAAAGTTGTACTTGTTTCATTTCCTGTTTATTCCACCTTCAGTAAGTTTTGCAACCCTGAATTAATAACTAAAAACAACCAGTTTATTGATACCCTTTGCAAGAACTATGGCTGTTATTATACCAACTACTTTACTGATGAAAGGTTTACCATTGGCGATTTTCACGATAACGACCACCTGAACTACCGTGGGGCCGAAAAATTAAGCAAACTGATTGACCAGGAAATAGTAAAGCCCTGGCTTACGCCACACCCAACCTTATAAAAGCCTTAGTATTCTCTATTACACCAGAAACGGTAAGCGGCCTTTTGTTCAAGGTGGGCGCTGCGTGTTTTGGTAAGATGAAATGACTGGAAGAACTCTTTATCCTCCGCAATACCAATTTTTATCTCTCTCCTCATTTGGTCCGATAACACAATAAGGCTAACCTCTTCCTTTTCATAAAAAGTGCACCAGTCGTGGAAATTGGCTTTAAGAATATGCCCGTTGATAGTTACAATTTCATCGCCTACACATAAGCCCGATTGTTCAGCCGGGGAACCGGGCGCAATAGAAGTAACCTTGTATCGAGATGCTTCTTCAGAAACTTTCATGCCCCAGTAACGCTCACAATGCCTTTTAGAGGGTGATGTATGCAGTTTCATACCGATATGTGCAAGGGCCTCTGAAAAAGGTTTTTCAAGATCAGCGGGCCTGTTAATGTAATTATCAAAAATATCAGCATACGATGTGCCCGACACTTCTTCCACCACTTTCTTATAATCTGCTTCACTATATGGCTTACCCTGTAATGCATAATCGTGGTAAAGGCTACGCATTACATCATCAAGCGACTTTTTATTATTCGAATGTTTCCTTATGAACATATCGGTAATAAATGCAAGTATTGAACCCTCGGTGTAAATAGACACCTTGCGACCGGGTATGCCTGTAACATATCCATCAAGCCATGTATCGAATGATGAATCGGCAACACTCAGGTTAAAGCGGCCAAAGTTGTCGAAGTGCTTCTGTACTTCGCGCTGTATGGCTTTCAGGTATTCAAATTCATTAAATACACCACCGCGGAACAACAGGTAATCGCCATAATAAGTTGTAATACCCTCGTAAACATAACCAAGGCGCGAATAGTTTTCTTTAGTATAATCATAAGGGTACATTTCAACCGGCCTTATGGTTTTAATATTCCAGCTATGAAAAAGTTCATGGCACGAAATACCAAGGAATTCATTGTATAGCTCTTCTTTCATCAGGTTATACGAAGGGCCCATAACTATTACTGTGGAACCCAAATGCTCTACACCATGATGGTATTTGTAAGGCAATATGTGAAACAGGAAATGGTATTCTTTTATCGGACAACCTTTCATTGTCATTACCATTTCGTTAATGAAAATAAAGAAGTCGTTTATTATTCTTGCCCAGTCAGGCTTGCATTCTCCCTGCATCCACAGATTGAACTCAATGCCATCCATTACAAAAATATTATGCTTTAACGTAGGGCTGGCTATAAGCGGGCTGTCGGCCAGTTCTTCAAAATTGGCTGCATGTAACACATGCCTGTGCATTTTACCCTCCTGCTTAGGCTTACCCTTTTTCATGGCAGTGGCTATCCTGTACTTCTCGGGTAATACTATTTCCATCTCCAGCGCTTCATGCATCCTTTCGGGCACATACATGCTGCAGTTTACCGGGTTCATATATAGCTGCTGGTCGTCGAGGTAAGTTGAACCCGCGTTAAGGTCAGCGGCATAATAACTGTACTTTACATGCAGCTCACGTGCGCCCTTCGATTCTACTTCCCAAATGTCCTTGGTAATCTTGCGGAATTTTAAGGGCTTGCCGTTTTCATCGTATGCGTTCCATGCCCTTATGTTTTTGGTAAAGTTGCCCAATTCATAGCGTCCGGGTCTCCATGCAGCCGCCTGTACCCTTATAGTATTTCCCGGTGCAGGAATGACTATTTCAATATCTATAAAATGCTGATGATGAGTGCCGTACGAAACTATATACTTCATAAATCGCTCTGTGGATTACAAATATACGTTGAAATTATTAATCTGATTGTTAGAAGTTTCTAATAATCATCAACGATAATGTTTAATTACAGATTAACCCTTACAGGAGTTATTATATTTGCACGTCTACTTAATTACAAACATATTAATCCAAACCCTTATTTATGGCATTTAATGTTGGCGACAAAGCAGAAATGAAGCGGAAATTTTCAGCTGAGGAGGTTGACTTATTCGCGGTACTTTCAGAAGATAAAAACCCTATTCACCTCGATGAAGCGTATAGCGCTACAACAATGTTCAAGAAAAGGATTGTACATGGGTCTTTTGTAGGCAGCATGATTTCTGCCATATTAGGCAATACATTGCCTGGCCATGGTTCTATCTATTTATCGCAAACAATGAACTTTAAGAAACCGGTTTACCTGGAAGACGAGGTTACATGTATAGTTGAAGTTAAAGAGCTTATAGCCGATAAATCAATTTATAAATTGAGCACCAACTGCTATAACCATGCTAACGAAATGGTTGTTGAGGGCAATGCGGTTATTTTATTTAAGCCGAATGCTTAGTAACCTATATTAACACCATAGATTCATACTATAATTAGCATCCCTTGTCTTAATACTTAATACCCTATACTCAATACTATTTTTACTATTTTCGCAACCGAACAATTTATATGTAAATATGAGCTACGATTTGATAGTAATAGGCAGCGGCCCGGGCGGATACGTGGCGGCTATAAGGGCATCGCAACTGGGCATGAAAGTTGCCATAGTAGAACGCTCTGAACTGGGCGGTATATGCCTTAACTGGGGCTGTATACCTACCAAAGCCTTGTTAAAAAGCGCGCAGGTATTCGAATACCTGTCCCATGCTGCAGATTATGGTATAACTGTAAAGGGTGGCGAGGCCGATTTCCCTGCCGTTATAAAGCGCAGCCGTAACGTGGCCGATGGCATGAGCAAGGGCGTACAGTTCTTAATGAAGAAAAACAGGATTGAGGTTATAAAGGGCTCAGGCAAGCTGAAAGCCGGTAAAAAGGTTGAGGTTACCGATGGTGGCAAGGCAACCGACTATGAAGCTAAAAACATTATTGTGGCTGTTGGCGCCCGTTCACGCGAATTGCCCCATTTAAAAATAGATGGAAAGAAAATCATAGGCTACCGTGAGGCATTGGTATTGCCTCAGGCTCCCAAGACCATGGTAATTATAGGCTCAGGTGCAATAGGCTCTGAGTTTGCATACTTCTATGCTACTATGGGTACCAAGGTAACATTGGTGGAAATGCTGCCCAATATTGTACCCGTGGAAGACGAAGAAGTATCGAAACAACTGGCTAAGTCGTTTGGCAAAGTAGGTATTACCGTAATGACCGAAGCATCGGTTGAGAGTGTTGATACCAAAGGCGCAAACTGCAAGGTTACCATAAAGAGCAAAACCGGCACAGCCACAGTTGAGTGTGATGTAGTGCTTTCTGCTGTGGGCATTGCGGCTAACCTTGAAAACGTTGGCCTTGAAGATGTGGGCGTAATTACCGATAAAGGCAAGATTAAAGTAAACGAATACTACCAGACCAACATACCGGGCATACATGCTATTGGCGACTGTGTTGGCGGACAAGCCCTGGCACACGTGGCCAGCGCCGAAGGAATTATTTGCGTTGAAAAAATGGCAGGGCAAAACCCTGAACCGCTCGATTATAATAACATCCCCGGCTGTACCTATTGCCAGCCCGAAATTGCATCGGTAGGCTATACCGAAAAAGCAGCTAAGGAAGCAGGCCATGAATTAAAAATCGGCAAGTTCCCCTTCACGGCTTCGGGTAAGGCCAGTGCTGCCGGAGCAAAAGATGGCTTTGTGAAACTGATATTCGATGCCAAGTATGGTGAATTGCTGGGCGCACACATGATTGGGTACAATGTAACTGAAATGATTGCCGAAATAGTGGTAGCACGCAAACTGGAAACTACGGGCCATGAGCTGATAAAATCGGTTCACCCGCACCCAACCATGAGCGAAGCAATTATGGAGGCCGCTGCCGCCGCATACGGAGAAGTAATACACCTGTAACACCTTGCGCAAAACTCTGGTAATATTTTCGCTGGTAGCAGCATGTGGCCTAACCCTGAAGGCGCAAACGAACACAGTGCAACTACAAAAAGTAATTGCGCTGAAAAGCGCCGGCAAGTGCAAAGATGCCCTTCCTATTATCCAGGCTTTATTACAGCAGGATTCCAACAACGTTAAGTACCTTGCTTACACATCATCAATTTTAGCAAAGGTGTGGCACGATAAGGAACTGGATGAAAAGGAATGTACACCTTACTATAACCAGGCTTTGTACCTTGCACAAAAAGCCCTGAAGAAGGACAGCAACGAAGCCGAGGCCCAATTTGCTTTCGCATTTGCAATTGGTGTGCTGAATGAATATGCAAGCCACAAGCAGCAGATAAGCAATTCGAAGATAATGAAAGACGCCCTTGATAAATGCCTTAAGCTCGACCCTCATCATGGCGGGGCTTACCACTTGCTGGGCCGTTGGTACGATAAGCTTGCAGGCTTCAATGGTTTTGAAAAATTTATGGTAAAAACCCTGTTCGGTTCGTCGTTGCCCGATGTAACCTACCAGGATGCCGTGAATGCTTATATAAAAGCCATTAAAGAAGAACCCGATAACCTGATTCACATGTACGAACTGGGTAACACCTATTATGAAATGGACAAATATTCCGATGCAAAAGCATGGCTTAATGTAGCCATTAACAATACCACCTACCAGGGCGATGATACAGAGCAGGTAAAAGATAAGTGCAAAAAGCTGCTCGCGAAAATGAACTAGCCCATGTCGTGGATAGGAGCTACTGTTTATAAAATACGAAGCAGAATAAAGCAATCTGCCGCCGAAAGGCAATTCAGAAAAAACATAGAAAAGTATCCTCCTATTATAGTTTACCAAATGGGTAAGGTAGGCTCAACATCCATTTACAATTCCTTAAAAACCGCCTATAAAGACGAGGTTTTACACAAGCACACGCTGCATAAAAAAGAAGACTGGAAATCGGCAATGGTGCTCGAACATGTGCTGGCACATAAATTACCTCTAAAGCTTATATCCCTTGTTCGGGAGCCTGTAAGCAGGAATATTTCATCTTTCTTTCAAAATTTTGAAAAAGTGACGGGCATAGCGCCAAACAAGTCGGTATTTACAACTGAAGAACTTACTCAGTTTATTTTAACCAGCGACAAATTTGATACAAATGCTCCATTAACATGGTTCAATGAAAATCCTTTAAAAGATTTTGGAATTGATGTTTATTCCCATCCCTTCCCAAAAGAAGAAGGGTGGACAATTATAAAAACGCAAGGCAATACCGAACTGCTTTTAATGAAAGCTGAAATAAGCGACACAAAAAAAGAATTGCTGATACGCGATTTTACCGGGTTGCCTGCCTTCAGGCTTGTTTCATCGAATATTGGTGAAGGCAAAGATTATGCGGAATTATACACCAAACTGAAAAAGGAAATTAGGTTGCCTGCCGACTACCTTGACATATTTTACTCCTCACCGGCTGTACAACATTTTTATTCGGAAAGTGAATTGGAAGAAGCAAGAAAAAAGTGGAATAAACGGTAATTCCCCTGTTCATTCATCGTCTTTTATCTAACTTTGTTACCAATGGCAAACGGCGAACCAACCCATTTACATAAAGAAGAGGCCTGGGACCTGGTAGTAGCATCGAAGAAAAAACTATTCGATGTGAACCTGAAAGATATCTGGGACTACCGCTATCTCATAGCCATGTTTGTCCGTCGCGATTTTGTTTCATTGTATAAGCAAACCATACTAGGTCCTTTATGGCTATTAATTCAACCACTGCTTACCACTATTATCTTTCTTTTTATATTCTCTAATATAGCGCATATATCTACCGACGGCATACATGGTACTTTGTTCTATTTATCGGGCCTTACTGTATGGAACTATTTTGCAACCTGCTTGAATAAAACAGCGGGTACTTTCACCAATAATTCTAACCTGTTTGGCAAAGTTTATTTCCCCCGCCTCACCTTGCCTATATCAATAATAATCAGTGGCATGTTTACTTTCTTTATACAGTTTGTGCTTTTCATTCTTGTACTTATCTACTTTATTTTATTCAAGCAACAGGCTTTTACTTTCAGCCCTTACCTGCTGCTTATACCTTACCTGGTTGTTTTAATGGGTTTTCTGGGCCTTGGCCTTGGCATTATTATTTCATCGCTCACCATTAAATACAGAGACTTGAGTTACCTCATCACTTTCGGGGTACAATTACTCATGTTCTTCTCTCCGGTTATTATTCCGCTTTCCATTGTGTCAGGAACAAAGAAAATTCTCTTTGAATTGAACCCGATGTCATCCATAATTGAAAGCTTCAGGTATGCTTTTTTCCCTGTAGGAAATTTTAATTGGAGCCTGCTTTTATATACCAGTGCATTTGTTTTAGCGGTATTGGTAGCAGGTATTTTAATTTTCAACCGAACAGAGCGCAACTTTACGGATACTGTTTAACGAACAACATGGGAGAAACAGTTATACGAATAGAGAATATAAGTAAGCAATACCGCCTGGGTGTTATTGGCACAGGTACCCTAACGCATGACTTGCGCAGATGGTGGCACGTGACAAGAGGCAAGGAAGACCCATACTTACGCATAGGCTCCAAAACAGCAAGTACACTACCGGCAGATAGCGAATACATATATGCATTGAAAAACATAAACATGTCGGTTGGAAAGGGGGAAGTAGTTGGTATTATAGGAAGAAATGGTGCAGGTAAATCAACTTTACTGAAAATACTTTCGCGAATAACAAGCCCGACAACCGGGCAATTTAAAGTGAAAGGCCGCATTGCCAGCTTACTGGAAGTAGGTACAGGTTTCCACCCCGATTTAACGGGCAGGGAAAACATTTTTCTGAACGGGGCTATACTGGGAATGACAAAAAAAGAAATCATCACAAAGTTTGACGAAATAGTTTCATTCTCGGGCGTAGAAAGATATATAGACACACCTGTAAAACGTTATTCCTCGGGTATGTATGTGCGCCTTGCTTTTGCAGTTGCCGCGCACCTTGAGCCTGAAATATTAATTATCGATGAAGTGCTTGCGGTTGGCGATGCGGAGTTCCAGAAAAAATGCCTTGGTAAAATGAAGGACGTAGCCGGCGAGGGCAGAACGATACTATTTGTAAGCCATAATATGGCGGCTGTAAAATCATTGTGTACATCTGCCATATTACTTGAATCGGGTGAAATAGTTGCCAATGGAAATGTTGATTCAGTACTTGAAAAATACCTGGCCTCATCAGAAGCAAACGAAACTACAAGGGAAGTAAGCTGGAACGGGAATAATGCACCGGGTAATGAAGAATTCAGGCTTCTCGGTATAAAAACAAAAAATGAAAAAGGGGAAATCCAAAATACATTCTATTCATCAAACGACATAGTTCTTGAATTCAACTACAAGCTCACAACACAACTTATTGGCCTGCGCATTGTATTACAGGTAAAAGACCATTTTGAAACGCTGGCATTTGCAAGTACAAACCAGCTGACCGACACAGATGTAAAACAAGCCGGTACATATATTTCTACCTGTGTAATACCGGGAAACCTATTAAATCGGGGAAAGTATACTATTATGGTCAGCGCCGATATTGCAAACCAAAGAAATCTGGTGAAGCCATTTACGGCATTATCATTCGATGTAATACTAATGGGCAATAATGGTTCATTCCAGGAAAACTGGCCGGGCATTGTGGCTCCGTTACTAGAGTGGAAAACCACCAAGCAATAATTGGACTATTATTTAATAGGTAACCCATTCCATACCCGGCAAATGCTTGTGATATTGGGTGCATTTATAAGTAACATTAATTCGCATATCGGGATTATGCAACAAATCACTCCTCAGTAAGTACATATTCAGGTTACCATTCTGAAATATTACCCTGTAACCACATTCCTCTGCCAGCTTCTTTCCTGCCTTAAAGCTAAAACCATAATAATCATTTTTACCCCATGAATGTTCAGGATTATATTTCATAACCCTGCTTTCATTCGCAGGAATTGTTCCGTTAAATTCAGCTATAATAAGCCTCGGGCTGTATTTCTTCAATAATTCTTTCAGCACCCAAAAGTCGTTACCGTCAATATCAATTGACAACAAATCGAATTGATGAGGTACATTGTACTTTTCAAATAAATTGCAGATATTTT
>JABDGY010000035.1 GCA_013285805.1 Bacteroidota bacterium
GTGCAATCTTGTATTAAAGGTGCCCAACCTTTTGTGTTTTACAGGCTGCCCGGTAAAGATGAAATTCATTTCATTGGAGAAATCCCTGATGGTAAAATTATAGCTGCCGAGGCGCCGGGTTTTATGTTTAATCCCTTTTTAAGGAATGAAAAAACACCTGCGCGCTTTATTCGAAAGGACAATCATTTTGCAGGCAAGCTTGATGATTTATCAAGCGTGAAATTTAGCATCGATGAAGTTTGCGGAACCGATGCAGCCAATGTAAAAGTTACGAAAGAGGAATTCTGTGAACAGGTGAGGAAGGCTGTAAAAGCTATTAAGCAGGGAAAATTGGAAAAGGTTGTTTTATCAAGAGTTGAAAAGGCTACTGTAAAGGAGAAAAATCCTGTTGCAATTTTCACTACACTATGTAAAAAGTATAATACTGCTTTTATAGCTCTTGTAGTTATTCCCGGCAATACAGTTTGGCTCACTGCCTCACCTGAATTACTTGTGTCGCTTGAAGGAGATACTGTGCGTTCAGTAGCTTTGGCTGGAACAAAACCGGCTTATAAAAATATTCCCTGGGGAGAAAAAGAGGAGATAGAACAGCAAATGGTGGCTGACTATATTCATAAGGTGATAATACATAATTGTGTAGACGTAACTACCAAAGGTCCCGAAGAAGTGGTTGCCGGAAACATTGCCCATTTGAAAACTGAATATAGTGGTACACTTAATACAGGTATGTACCAGATATTAGATGAATTGCACCCTACTCCTGCAACATGCGGATTGCCTAAGGAAAAAGCGCTTGAGTTTATAAAAGAGACTGAGTTACATCAGCGTAAGTACTATACAGGTTATTTAGGGCCTTGTAATATGGAAGGCAAAACGGAATGGTTTGTAAACCTCCGGTGTGCGGTACACATTCTGAAATTAAAAACATGCCACCGCCTGCATTATTAATTACAATTATCCTCAGGTTTTCGGGCAAATCTTTTTATCGGAGGCGGAATTACAACTGACTCGGACCCTGAAAAGGAATGGAACGAAACCATAATGAAAGCGCAGACATTACTTAATGTAATTGCCCCAACCATAAGAGTGGTATGAGCAGTAACAAGCCCATAGTTAATATGCTGGCAGAATTGGCTGTAGCTAAAGGCATGCGCCATGCCGTAATTTCATCGGGTTCGCGTAATGCCCCCATTATTATTGCCTTCGATGCCCAGAAAAAAATAAAATGCCTTTCGGTAATTGATGAACGCAGCGCTGGTTTTTTTGCCTTAGGTATTGCACAGCAAACCAATTCTCCGGTTGCTGTTGTTTGCACATCGGGTTCGGCTGTTCTTAATTATGCCCCTGCGGTGGTTGAGGCCTACTACCAGAAAATACCTCTTGTGGTTATAACAGCCGACAGGCCTGCAGAATGGATAGACCAGGACGACGGGCAGACTATTCGACAGCATAATATTTTTGGCCACTATATAAAAGCATCGTACACGTTACCTGCTGAAGCCAATCATGCCGATGATATGTGGTATGCCGAAAGAGCGGTGTCTGAAGCATTTAATGTCTCAACTGAAAAAGATAACGAAGGCCCCGTTCATATTAATATCCCTCTGCGTGAACCATTATACGGAGAAGCCAAGCAGGTGAACTCTTTTAAGAATGTTGAGGTGGCTGAAACCGAAAAAAAATTAAGCGCTAAAAGTGAAAAGGAATTACTGAGCGCCTGGCAAAAGGCAAATAAGAAAATAGTTATTTGCGGACTGCATAAACCCGATAAAGAATTAAATACACTTTTAAATAAACTGGCTGAAGATAGTTCGGTTGTTGTGTTGACAGAAACAAATTCGAACCTTAGCGGTAAGAAGTTCATCAATTCCATTGATGGTTACTTTGAATCATTGACGGAAAAGCAAAAGGAAGAATTGAAGCCGGAGATATTATTAACACTAGGTGGGCCGGTTACAACAAAGAGGTTCAAAGCATATTTACGTAAGTATCAACCCAAACAACATTGGCATATATCAGCTGCAATGGCGCATATAGATACCTATAAGTCGCTTACCAAAGTATTGGCGGTTGATGAAAGTAGTTTTATTTCTGCTTTAACTAAGGTAAAAACAAAATCGGGTTATGCGGAAGAAATAAGTAAAATAAATGCAAAAGCATTAAAACAACTTGATGTTTACTGCAAGCAAATTCCTTTCTGCGATTTAAAGGCTTTTCAACTTATTTCTAAAAACCTGCCTGCAAATTCCGATGTACAATTAGGTAATAGTACTCCTATACGTTATGCCAATTTATTTGATGTTAATAAGAATGGTAACCTGTTCTTTAGTAACCGAGGAGTAAGTGGTATTGATGGGTCGGTAAGTACTGCTGCAGGCGCGGCTTATGGTTCAGGTAGAATGACTACGCTTATTACAGGAGACCTTGCTTTTTTGTATGATTCTAACGGATTATGGAACAAACATTTGCCCGAAAACCTGAGGATAATTGTAATTAATAATGCAGGCGGTGGCATATTCAGAATTATTGATTCAAAAGATACTCCATTGCTGGAAGAATATTTTGAAGCCGTACATAATATGAAGGCAGAACCTTTTGCCAAAGCGTATAATATTCCGTACTTTTCTGCATCGAACGAAAAAGAATTAGAAAAGGCGCTCGGACAATTTAATAAACCGCAAAAGGGTAAGCCGGCAATTTTAGAGATATTTACTCCGCACAAAGTAAATGCGGATGTATTGTTAGGTTATTTTCAATTCCTTAAAAAGTAACGTATGAAAAACAGGAAATGGGAAACCATAAAAAAGTATAAAGAGATACTTTTTACATTTCATAAAGGCATAGCGAAAATTAGTATCAATCGTCCAAAAGTTCATAATGCATTCACTCCGCTAACGGTGCAGGAGATGATTAATGCTATGGAGATTTGCCGAGAGCGGACTGACATAGGTGTTATAATATTGACAGGTGAAGGAGGCAAAGCTTTTTGCTCAGGTGGAGACCAGAGCGTGCGCGGTCATGGGGGATATGTTGGAAAGGATACTGTTCCCAGGTTGAACGTGCTTGATTTGCAAAAACTGATTCGTTCAATACCCAAGCCAGTAATTGCCATGGTAGCCGGTTGGGCCATTGGTGGCGGGCATGTGCTTCATGTAGTGTGCGACCTTACTATTGCTGCTGAAAATGCACGTTTCGGACAAACAGGCCCTAAAGTAGGTAGCTTCGACGGTGGCTTTGGAGCATCTTATTTAGCAAGGATAGTAGGGCAGAAGAAAGCCCGTGAAATATGGTATTTGTGTGACCAATATAATGCACAAGAGGCATTAGATATGGGACTGGTAAATAAAGTGGTTCCGTTAAATAAATTAGAAGACACTACTATAGAATGGTGTAATAAAATACTGGAGAAAAGCCCGCTTGCGTTGCGTATGCTTAAAACTTCGTTCAATGCTGAACTTGACGGACAAGCAGGTATTCAGGAACTGGCTGGTAACGCCACATTGCTTTATTATTTATCTGATGAAGCCAAGGAAGGCAAGAACGCATTTATAGAAAAAAGAAAACCCGATTTCAGCAAGTTCCCTAAGTTCCCATAATGGCAAACATCAAAGCATGGATAGGTTCTTTTCGCCTCCGCACGTTACCTTTGGCATTATCGTGTACGGGTATGGGAAGTTTTCTTGCTGCAGGATATCGTTTATTTAACCTGAAAGTTTTTATTCTTACTTCTGCTACTGCAATTCTTTTGCAGGTACTTTCTAACCTTGCTAATGACTATGGCGATACGGTTAAAGGCACAGACAACGAAGAAAGAGTAGGCCCGCAGCGGGCTTTGCAGAGCGGGGCAATTTCGTTAAAGGCTATGCGAAATGCAATTATTATTTGTGCGGCAATGGCACTTGTTTGTGGTTGCTGGTTGTTGTGTGAAGCAACAGAAGGCAATAGCACAATGTTTATCTTGTTCTTATTGCTCGGGCTTGGTTGCATTGCTGCTGCCATTCGTTATACGGTTGGTAAAAAGCCATATGGTTACTCCGGGATGGGAGATATTGCAGTGTTTATTTTTTTTGGATTGGTTGGGGTTGATGGTACATTTTATCTTCATACACATGCGCTTCCGCCAAGTGTATTGTTGCCTGCAATCTCGCTGGGTTTCCTGAGCGCAGGTGTATTGAACGTGAATAACATGCGTGATATTAAAAATGACGAAGCTTCAGGTAAACGGACTGTTGTAGTCAGGATGGGACTGGATAGTGCAAAGCGGTATCATACATTTCTTATTCTCGCTGCAATTGCCAGCATGTTAGGATTTAGTTTTATGCATTACAGCTCACCCTGGAACTGGGCTTTTGTAGTTGCGTTGCCCCTTTTACTTATACAGTTAAAGAATATTCTAAAAGAACCATCTGAACAAATGGATAAGTACTTGAAACAATTGTCGCTCACCACACTTTTAATGGTTCTTTGTTTCGGGATTGCTTCCATATATTTCCCCTATGTATAAAGCCCGTTATAAGAAGTATACACTTGAAGCAAAACGCTCATTGGGGACTTCACGGGGAAGTATTGATAGCAGGGATATTTATTATATCATACTTCAAAATGATTCCGGCAATGAAACGGGGATAGGGGAATGCAGTACTCTTAAAGGCCTTAGTATCGACCATGTAAATGGGTATGAGGAAAAGATAAAAGAGGTATGCGATGCTATTAATGAGTATGTACAAAACCCGCTTCAAAGACTTTTTGAATGGCCTTCTATTTGTTTCGGGCTGGAGACAGCTTTAAAAGATTTACAGAATGGCGGGAAAAGAATATTGTTCCCATCTGCTTTTACCGAAAGTAAAGAAGGTATTTATATAAACGGCCTGATTTGGATGGGCAGTTATGATTACATGGAAGGGCAACTGAATGCCAAGATTAAAGAAGGCTTCGGATGTATAAAGATTAAGATAGGCGGAATTGATTTTGATGAAGAACTGCGATTGCTTTCGCTAATAAGAAAGAAGTATTCAGAAAAAGACGTGGAGTTAAGGCTTGATGCAAATGGTGCTTTTGAGAAGTTTGATGATGAAAAGGTATTGCAAAAATTGGAACAGCTATCGCAGTACAACATTCATTCTATTGAACAACCTATAATGGCAGGTTCATGGGAAAGGATGGCCGAAATATGTGAACATTCACCAATTCCTATTGCATTAGATGAAGAACTTATCGGAAGGTTTTCATTTGAAACAAAAAAGGAATTGGCTGCAAAAATACAACCACAATATCTTATTCTTAAACCTTCTTTGTTGGGAGGATTTGCAGGGACTAAAGAATGGGTAGATATTGCGGAAGAAAATGAAATAAGCTGTTGGATGACTTCGGCATTAGAGTCGAATATAGGGCTGAATGCCATAGCACAATGGGCGGCCTCCCTACCCTCCGAAGGAGGGAATAAGTTGCCTCAAGGGTTGGGTACGGGGCAATTGTACACGAATAATGTCTCCTCTCCTTTAGTTGTGGAGCAATCGAGATTGTGGTATAAGAATGGAGCATGGGATATTTCGCCAATTCTTAAATAAGAGAAATGCAGTTCGATTCACTTAAAATAAATTGTGCTCATTATAACAAGAAGCAATTAGCGACTTTGGTTAAAGATAAATTGAATGAAAAAGGACTAGTTGACTTTGAATGTTCATTCTACACTTTTATTAAAGATTGGATTTCAAACTCTGATACAGTAAGTATAAAGACCTCTGGTTCTACCGGCAAGCCAAAGACTATTAAGGTCAAGAAGACGCAGATGATTGCCAGCGCTCAGATGACCTGCAAGTATTTTAAAATTAATTCCAACTCAAATTTGCTACTATGTCTTTCTGCCGATTATATAGCAGGTAAAATGATGATTGTACGAGCGTTTGTAAGTGGGGCAAACCTTGTAACTGTTCATCCAGATGGCAACCCTTTAAAACTATTCAAGGGTAAAGTGGATTTTGCAGCCATGGTGCCATTACAGGTGGAAAACTCATTATCCACATCAGGTACAAAAAGGAAATTCCTGTCTATTAAGAATGTTATAGTTGGCGGTGCTGCGATTCCTTACGCATTGGAAAAAAGAATAGAAAAGTGTAGTAACAATATTTATTCAACTTTTGCCATGACTGAGACGTTGAGCCATATTGCACTCAGGAGATTATCAGGCAGGGGGATAAGTGACAAATACGAATTGCTTCCCGGTATAAAAATCAGGAAGGATAAAAGAGGTTGCATGGTAGTGGATGCACCCGTGTTAAATGACAAGCCTATTGTTACTAATGACATTATTGAAATGGTTGATTCACGACATTTTAAATGGTTGGGCCGTTACGATAATGTAATTAATAGCGGAGGCATAAAAATATATCCTGAGAAGATAGAAGAGAAGTTGGCGCCATATATTAAAAATCGCTTCTTCGTTGCTGCGTTGCCTGATGATAAACTGGGAAATAAGGTTGTGTTGATATTGGAAAATGTCGAAGACACTGAAACAATAAAGAAGAAAGTTGAGCAACTGTTAGGCAAATATGAATGTCCCAAAATTTACTGCTCAATAAAGAAGTTCAGGGAAACAGCCAACGGCAAAGTACAAAGGAGTGAGACACTTAAAGCTCTATTTGCGTAATATTTGTATCTTTAGCCTAACAAATTAATCGTAAAGTATTATGAGCAAGAATGCAAAAGTGTTGGTAGGGATATGGACTTTTCTACCCATAGTGTTTGTGATTTTAATAGTTGTAAACGCAATTGGCATGGCAGCTCATGTTGCCCTGCAAGGCAATAATATGACGGCACCTGAAGCAATAAACGCGGCCATACCCATAGTGATTTGTTACATACTTCTTATACTCTGTGCGTTGAGCCTGCTCATTTTCTATATTGTACATGTCGTAAATAATAAAAGCATAGAGAGCGGTGAACGCATAATGTGGATTCTGCTTTTTATCTTCATGGGCGGTATTGCCTGCCCAATTTATTTCTTTGTAAGGCTTATTAACGATAAACCAAAGCAGGAATCGATAGGCTTTTAGGCTAATTGTTCCTTTGTTTCAGAATATTTTCTATTTTTGTGGCCTTGAATTATGAAAACAACAGCAAATAATATTGTGAATATGGCTCCTGTAAAGGGTTTTACGGGTGTTGCTGCGTTTTCTTTTTGGTGGTGGAGCTAAGTAAATCAGCTCTTACTGCTATACTTTAAATTTATTAATTAATTGCAGCAAGAGAATCTCTCTGGGAGAGGTTATTTTATTACTATTTTTATAACATATTATGGAACAGAAAATGAAAAATACACAGGTGTCGGTTATAGCGGGCCCCTGTTCAATAAGCGAGAAAAACCTTAGGGAGGTTTATACCCTTTCGGAAATGGAAGTGAAAAACCGTTTTGGCGAGGCGCAAAGAGGGGTAACCGGTGTGCGAATAGTGGGCGTAAAATCACGTACATCATATTCTGAAAAGGAAGGCTCAATGGGCATTGACCGGGAGATATTCGTTAACAACATGAGGGTTTATGCGCAGGGAGGCGGAATTAAAGATATGAAGATGCTGCCCAGCATTACTATGACGGACGAATTTATCCGTAAAACAGGTATGATGGTGGCTACCGAGATAGTAGCTCCGCTTATACAGGTACCCTTATGCGATAAAGTACTGCGTGACCATGAATTGTTATTATGGACACCAGCAGTATTACAAATAGGCTGGAACCTGATGGAGATGTATGAATGCAGTAAGCACAATGCATGGAAATTGGGTATTAAGAACCCGAAATGGGTAGGCAAGGCGAGTGATGGCCTGAACAGCATGGAGAAAACATGGTTGGGCATTGGTACCTATGTACCGCAGATTCATGATATAATATATATACACCGTGGCGTTGATGTGGCGGAAAGTGGACAATTCAGGAACCTGCCTTTGCATGAATCGGCCAATAAGGTTAAAAAACTAAGTGGTAAAAAAATGTACTTCGACCCATCGCACACGTTTGGGCCGAAGATGAAAGATAAAATTGTGGAAGGAACACTGGAAGCCATGAAGATGAAAATTGCCGAAGATGAATACCTCTACGATGGTATATTGATTGAAGCCGGTACATCTGATACGGATACTGAACAGCATATTACTCACGGTGAATTGCAAACACTGGTAAATGCTTTAGCCAGGTTCCGCGATATAGTTCCGCATAGTGAACAAAAGACATCGGTAACTAACAGTAAAAAAGTAGGTTGATAAATTATGAGCGCAAAGTTGAGGGAACATACCAGGTTGACTGTCCCCCAGAGTAAAGTGTCGGTGCCTATATATGTAGGTAATGATATTTACGCTGAGGTGAAAAACATTATTGCATTAGATACTTTCACAAAAGTGGGGGTGCTGATGGATAAAAACGTAGCCTATCACTGGGGCGAATCATTGCATAAAGTATTTGGTAAGAAAGCTGTATATGTAATTATTCCGGCGGGAGAAGAACATAAGGACATGGCTACTGCTGAAAAAATATTTTCTTCATTAATTGAACATGGCTTCGACAGGAAATCGTTGTTGATTAATGTAGGTGGCGGAATGGTTTGTGATATTGGAGGTTTTGTTGCCAGTACATATATGCGAGGCATTGCATTTGTGAATATCCCTACCACTTTACTGTCGCAGACAGATGCTGCAATTGGTGGAAAAACAGGAATAGATTTTGGCGGATTAAAAAATATGGTAGGCACTTTTACGCACCCGCTTGCTGTAATATGCGACACTTTAATGCTTACTACTTTGCCCGAGCGTGAATTCAGGTCAGGTTTTGCAGAGGTGATAAAACATGCATTAATAGCTGATAAGAAACTTTTCCAGGCATTGTATCAATCTAGTTTTGGAGATATGGATGAGGAAAAATTGGCGGAGATACTATCCCGCTCATGCGATATTAAATGCACTATTGTTTCAAAAGATGCGGAAGAACAAGGATTACGCAAGGTGCTGAACTTCGGACACACGATAGGCCATGCCATTGAAATGCTGAGCCAGGATACAAATAACCCGTTATTGCATGGCGAGGCCATATCTATTGGTATGATAGCCGAAGCAAGACTATCGCTACTCGCTGGTCTTATTACTAAAGAAGATTTCTCAAACGTGGAAAAGATTATAGCTAAAGCGGGACTTCCATCGCAAATAGGAAAATCTTACAGGAAAGGCATTTATGAAAAGATATTGGGCGATAAAAAGAACGAAGGCAAAAAAATTAAGTGGGTATTACTGAATGGCATTGGCAAGGCTGTGATTGATGAAGAGCACCCTGATAAGCTTATCAATAAAGCAATAGATTACATTATTGCGTAAGCCCCATGCAAACCACAGGAACCATAGCGTATTTACATCCCTTAACCAGGCCAATTGATGTTAAAGTAGAAGTGCCCGGCTCAAAAAGCTATACAAACAGGGCATTGATTATTGCTGCACTGGCAAACGGCATTACTGCCTTACGCGGAGTATCGGATTCTAATGATAGTAAAGTGCTCATAAGTCTTTTAAAGCAATTAGGAGTTGATATAAACGAAGAAGATAATGTACTTTATGTAACAGGCTGTGGTGGAAAATTTCGGGCAAAAGATATAACATTGAATGTGGAGGATGCGGGAACTGTAATGCGTTTTATGACGGCCTTGTGCTGTTTGGTTCCTGCGCAAATTACGTTAGAGGGTTCTGAGCGTATGCACCAACGGCCGATTAAGGAATTGGTTGATTCGCTTGCTCAATTAGGCGCGCAGATTTCTTATTTGGGTAAGGTGGGTTATCCTCCTATAAAAATAATGGGTGGTACAATCAAAGGTGGCAGAGTAAAAGTTAATGGTTCTATCAGCAGCCAGTTTGTTTCTGCATTACTCATGATTGCCCCTTTACTGGAATTAAATACGGAAATAATAGTGGAAGGTGAACAAGTATCGGAGCCATATATAGAAATGACAATAGGGACAATGTTCCGCTTTGGAATATCAGTCAAAAAGAGAAGAGAAGAATATATTGTTACAGATTATCAATCGTACAATTTTACAGATGAAAGATTTATTTATAAGGCTGTTGAATATGATGTAGAAGGAGATGCTTCCTCGGCCTCTTATTTATATGCCATCGCAGCATTGTCTCAAAGTAAAATTACCGTAACAAATGTTCCTATACTTAGTAAGCAAAGCGACGCATTCTTCCCTTATATTTTAAGGGGAATGGGATGCACTATCAATGGTATAAAATACTGGGAGGTTACCGGACCTCCACACTTACGGGCCTGGAAAGATGAGTTGGATGATATGCCGGATGTGGCACAAACCTTAGCTGTAATTGCGGCATTTGCTGAGGGCGAAACATTTCTTACAGGACTGAAAACGCTACAAATTAAAGAGACGGAGCGTTTGACTGCATTAAAAATAGAGCTTACTAAAATGGGGATTGAATGTGAAACGGGTAACGATTATATCAAGATAAAGGGCGGCAAACCCAAAGGAGTGATAATCGATACCTATAACGACCACCGTATGGCTATGGCTTTTGCTGTGGCCGGTACAAAGATTGAAGGAATAGGTATAAGGAATCCGGGTGTGGTTAAGAAATCCTTCCCTCAATTCTGGAATACACTTAAGTTAATGGGAATAAATGTTGAATTAAGATGAAAAACATTGCGCTTATAGGATTTATGGGGGCAGGAAAAAGTACCGTCGCGGCCATTCTTGCGGAGAAAACGCACCGTACTCTTGTAGAGACAGATGGAGAGATTCTGAGCGTGTCGGAATTTTCGAGTGTTAATGCCATATTTGATAAGAGGGGCGAGAATTATTTCAGAACGCTGGAACAAAATGTGATTGCTGAAATTGTGAAGCGCGATAACCAGGTTATATCATGCGGAGGTGGCGTAATAAGTTCTAAAGAGAGTATGGAGTTGTTGAAAAAACATGCTAAGGTTATTTTTCTTCATGCAAGTTTCGAGGCAATTAAAGCTCGCCTAAAGCATACAGATACAAGGCCGTTGTTCAGGCAGGAAGAGAAAGCTATGCTGCTTTACGCTAACAGGCTGCCGATATATGAGGGCTTTGCAGATGTTACAATTGATACAGATGACAAAACTCCGGAGGAGATTGTTCAATTGATAATAGATAAATACTCAAATGAGCGCTAGTGCAAAGCATAAAATATGTTTAGTGATAGGTGACCCTGTTGCACATTCGCTATCACCTTCTATGCATAATGCTGCATATAAGGCATTGGGTATTGAGGCTGAATATGAGTTTGGTGCTAAGCGAATTGTTGAAGATGAATTGGCAAAGTTTATGTATGAGGTAAGAGAAAAAGATATCCATATGCTTGCAGTTACTATTCCACACAAGGAAGCAATTATGCAGTATTTGGATGCGGTAGATAATGTGGCAAAAGAGATAGGCGCAGTAAATATGGTTTTGAATAAAGATGGCAAGCTAATTGGGTATAATACAGATTACGTTGGGGCCGTTGAAAGCCTTAGGGCTGTTGTGGCATTGATTGGTAAAAGGGTTTCATTACTCGGTTCAGGTGGTTCAGCAAGAGCTATTGTTTATGGACTTGTTAAGGAGAAATGTGATGTAACTGTGTATAGCCGTAATAAAGATTCTGCAAATGAATTGAAGAAGACATTTGGTTGTAAGGTATTGCCATGGGAGGAGAGAAATAGTATGGTTGCCGATATTATTGTTAATACTACTCCAATAGGGAGAGACAACAATGTACGGCCTATTGATGAAAGTGTAATTCATAAAGGCCAGATAGTGTTCGATATAAATTATAATGCTAATGGAACCTCCTTGCTGAAGCTGGCAAAGAAGAAAGGAACAACTGCTGTTGATGGATTAGAAATGTTATTGAAACAAGGAATGAAACAATTTGAATTATACACGGGAATAAAGGCTCCGGAACAAGCTATGCGTAAAGCATTGCAAAATGACAAGGAACGTGCGGATGCCATTTAAAATATGTATGGTTGTAGAGGGTAGTACACTGCAAACTTTTCTTAAGAACCTTAAGAAAGCGCAGCAGTCTGCTGATATGGTGGAGCTGCGCGGAGATACTATTAAGGGATTTAAAGAAAAGGATTTTGATGCGATTAAGAAAGCTGTTAAAGGCTCTGCAATATTTACTTTCAGGCATAAGGGCGAAGGTGGTAACTATACTGGCAGTAAAGATTTTCAAGGCGATGTTCTTAAAAAAGCATTTAAGACTTTCAAGTATGTGGATGTGGCATTTGGCAATGAACTGGTGAAAGAGTTATCTGCAAAAGAGAAAAAGAAACTTGTGTTATCGTATCACGAGTTTGACGGAACCTCCTCAATTAAAGAATTAAAGTCAGTAGTCACCAAAATGCGCAAATCAAAACCTGCCATTATTAAGATTGCCACTTTGGTTAATAAAGAAGAAGATGTTATAACCCTTTCAGAAATACTTAAACTGAGAAAGCCTAAGGAGCAGTTTATAATTATCGGGATGGGGGATAAGGGCAAACTCACTCGCATATTATTCCCCATGATGGGCAGCTTCATCGCCTATGCGGCTATGGATAAGACAAACATTGCCCCGGGGTTAATGACAATTAAAGAAATGCAAGACGTATATAATTTCATTACTAACTTATAGATTATGGCCGGAAATTCATTTGGACAACTTTTTAGAATAACAACCTTTGGGGAATCTCATGGTCCCGCTGTTGGTGTGGTTGTTGATGGCTGTCCTCCGGGCTTAGCAATTTCTGAGGCTGATATTCAACCTGAACTTGATCGCCGCAAACCGGGTCAGAGTAAAATTACAACTCCACGTAAAGAATCGGATACAATACATATTCAATCTGGTGTATTTAAAGGAAAAACGACAGGTACGCCTATTTTGCTTATTACTTATAATAAAGATGCTAATCCGGCAGATTACGAAGCAATGAAGGACATTTATCGCCCCTCACATGCGGACTATACGTATGATATAAAATATGGCATACGCGATTGGAGAGGTAGTGGTCGAGCATCGGCGCGTGAGACATTGGCAAGGGTTGCAGCAGGAGCTATTGCAAAGAAATACCTGTTTGAGAGATTTGGTACACAATGCATGAGTTATGTTGAGCAGGTAGGAAAGATTAAAAGCAATATCTCGCTTGATAAAGTCACTTTACAGGCGATAGATAAGAGCATTGTCCGTTGCCCTGATAAAGCCGTGGCCGATAAAATGATAAAGTTGATTGAAGAAGTAAAGAAGGATGGAGACTCGATTGGCGGCATTGTAAAAGGCTATATAAAGAACCCTCCTCCGGGCCTTGGTGAGCCAGTATTTGATAAGTTCCCGGCTGACCTTGGCAAAGCAATGTTGAGCATTAATGCAGTGAAAGGCTTTGAATTTGGCTCCGGCTTTGAGGGAGTAATTAAGCGTGGCAGTGAACACAACGATATATTTACATCAAGCAAAGGAAAGATTAGTAAGAAGTCGAATAATGCGGGTGGCACATTAGGTGGAATTACAACTGGCGATACTATCGATTTTCGTGTTGCATTTAAACCGGTAGCAACTATTTCTAAAGTACAGGATACGGTAACACGTTCAGGCAAAGCAATTAAATTGGCAGCCGCTGGCAGGCACGACCCATGTGTATTGCCCAGGGCAGTACCTATTGTCGATGCAATGGCTGCATTGGTTCTAATGGATCATTATTTACGCCATAAGGCACAGAATATGTAAAATGATTAGCACGGAAGAGAAAATATCTGCTGTTGAAAGGCCCCATTTTATTGAATTGGGCAACCTCGATTTTTTTGCTTTATTCGAGAAAGTAGAGCAGCAATTCGATACTTGTTTCTTTTTGGAATCATTGGGTGAGAATGCGAAAGATGCCCGTTATTCTGTAATCGGTTTTGCACCCGATAGCATTATTAGTGCTGAGAATAAAAAGTTAATTGTCAACGGTAAAGCAACAGACTCTGATAACCCTTACTACGATTTAAGGAATTTCATTCCTAAGCATTATGTGCCATCTAATCTTTTCTCAGGCGGGCTGGTAGGTTATATTAATTATGATGCAATGACTCTGTTTGAGCATGCCTTGTCAATAAAGCCTCATAAACAATTCCCTCTGTTTCTTTTTGGATTATATGAAGATGGACTGCTATATGATAAGACAACGGGCATTGCATCTTATTTCTATCATTCAGAAAATAGGGTAGAGGTTGTGAAGGAGTTAATTGGAAAGAAAGCAGAAGATAAGAAACCTAGTCTTGCAATAAAGGATAACGGCTACAGCATGACCAAAGAACGTCATCATGAAGCTGTAAGAGAAATTATAGAAGAGATAAAACGCGGTAATACCTTCCAATGCCAGGTGGGCTTTAAGAGAATGTTTGAGGTGGAAGGAGATACTCTGAAACTTTATGCAGGGTTGAGGAAAATAAACCCTTCTCCGCATATGTATTACATTAAATTTAAAGAAAGAATAATTATAGGTGCCAGCCCTGAGCTTCTTCTGAATATTAATGATGGGGTGATGGAAACATACCCTTTAGCGGGGACAATTAAACGTGGTGCTTCCGAAACGGAAGATATGTCACTGGCAAAAACATTGTTGAGCGACCCTAAAGAACTTGCTGAACACCGAATGCTGGTGGATTTGCATAGGAATGATTTGGGCAAAGTGGCAAGAATGGGAACAGTAAGAATATCGAGATTGATGGAAGTGAAGCGTTATAGCCATGTGCAACATATTTCAAGCGAGGTTATGGGGATTATTTCTCCTGAGGAGGACATGTTCTCGGCTTTGGCGGCGACATTTCCTGCAGGAACACTATCAGGTACGCCAAAGATCGAGTCAATGAAGATAATCGAGCGGTTGGAGCAAAACCCTCGCGGGCCATATGGTGGCGCTATTGGTTACTTCGGATTCAATGGCGATTGTAAAATGGCTATTCCTATTCGCTCTATGTTCATCAGTAATGGAGAGGGTTTCACACAGGCTTCCGGCGGTGTGGTGTGGGATTCAACTCCAGAAGGGGAATACAATGAGATATTGAGTAAACTGGCAGGCATGCAGAAAGCCATAGAACCTTTTATAGTTTAACTATGCGCGTACTAATTATAGATAATTACGATTCATTTACGTACAACCTCTACCAGATGGTTGGCGATTTGCTGGCGCAGCAAGACGTTACTAATGTGCTTGATGTATCACGCAATGATAAAATAACGCTGGATGAGATTAAGAAAAAATACGATAAGGTTATTTTATCACCCGGCCCCGGTAACCCTGCTGATAAAGCATATTTTGGAGTATGTGCAGATGTATTATTGAATCCGCAAAAGAATTTGCCTGTATTGGGCGTATGCCTGGGAATGCAGGGTATTGCCCATTACTTTGGAGGTAAGGTAGTTCCATCGAACCAGCCTATGCATGGTAAAACAAGCCCCTTAAAACATGATGATAAGGGTGTGTTTAAAAGCATTCCTCAACTGGTTGAAGTAATGCGTTACCATTCATTGATGGTAGAAGAGAAATCACTACCTGAAGAACTGGAAGTAACTGCCTTCACTAATGATCCTACTAAAGAAATTATGGGGCTTCGCCATAAACATTACCCGATTGAGGGTATACAGTTCCACCCGGAATCGTTTGCTACGCAAGAGGGAAATACAATGCTCAAGAACTTTTTATTCCAGTGAAAGCTGCCAATAATACATATAGCAAACTAATTAAGGAGAAGAAAAACCTTAATGCTGCTGAGGCCTACCTGATGCAGAATGATATTCTTAAAGGCAAACTTGATAACGAAGAGCTTGTAAGGATATTCAAAGCAATGGGTAAGCGCTATCCGTCAATCGAAATGATGCAGGGTATTATTAAGGCTACCCGCGAGTCAATGATTCCTGTCGAAATTAAAACTGATGCTCTTGATATTGTCGGCACAGGTGGCGACGGGCTACGAACTTTCAATATATCTACTGTTGCTTCAATAGTTTGTTCTGCTTGCGATGTTCCGGTAGTAAAGCATGGCAGCCGTTCAGCCAGTAGCAAATGTGGTAGCGCTGATGTGATGGAAGCATTAGGGGTAAATATTGTAGTTGATTCTATACGTGCAGCCAAATGTTTTGAGGATATAGGTATGATTTTCCTCTTCGCACAGCGTTTTCACCCGGCTATGAAGAATGTAGCAGAAGCGCGCAAGCAATATGGCAAGCGCACCTATTTCAATATTTTAGGGCCATTAGTTAACCCTGCGGGAGTGAGCCACCAAACACTGGGAGTATTTGATTCAAAGATCACTTCTCTTATGGGGGAGGCCTCAGTTAAAGCTGGTATTAAAAAGTTATGGGCAGTAAGGAGCAATGATGGTATGGATGAGGCAAGTCTCTTTTCACTGCCCAAGGTGGTAGAGTATTCGAAACAAGCTCCCTATGGTAAGCCCAAGGAGATTAAATATAAACTGCGTAGGGGTAAATTGAATGAGATACAAATTGAGAATGTTACACAAAGTGCAAAGATTATATTGGATATACTGAATAATAAGGCGACCGAAGTGCAGACCGAGACAGTTGTTCTTAATGCGGCGGTAGGACTTATGACTTTTGGAAAGACTGATAACCTTGATGAAGGTAAGGCTATGGCAACTGAAGCTATAAAGTCGGGTAAGGCGTTGAAGAAACTCTACAAACTAATTGCTATTACGAACAATGTTTAGCAAAACGGGCACCATATTAGATGCTATTTGTGAGAAAAAGGTTGAAGAGGTTTCTGCAATTACAGAACGTGAGTTTCAATTATGGAAAGTACAAGCACTAAAAGCACCGGAAGCAATAAAATTCTCGCAAGCTATTATCCAAAAAAGGCCCGGCATCATTGCAGAGATAAAGAAAGCATCTCCATCAGAAGGCGTTATAAGAGAGAATATTGATGTTGCGAGCATTGCAAAGTCATATAAGACCAATGGAGCGTCAGCTATATCGGCAGTGACAGATAAACAATTCTTTAAAGGACAAATAGAATGGATTTCTGAAGTGAAGAAGGCCGTTGACCTACCAGTTATACGTAAGGATTTTGTCATTGATGAAAGACAGGTATATGAATCGAAGGCGGCTGGTGCCGATGCCATGTTGCTTATTGCAGCCATATTGGAAGAGTCGCAGCTAAAGGATTTATATGACCTCTGCTATGAATTGGGTATGGAATCCTTGGTTGAGGTGCATACGCTGCAAGAACTTGAAAAAGCCTTGAGAATAGGAGCAGAGATAATCGGTATAAATAACCGTAACCTGAAAAGTTTTGGTGTAGATAACTCTACTTTTTCGTCTATTGCCCAACACATTCCTGATGATAAAATTGTAGTTGCTGAATCAGGTATTCATTCGCGAGAGGATTTGCTATATATGAAAAATGCCAATGCTGATGCTGTGCTGATAGGCACACATTTTATGCGTGCCACTGATCCTGGTAAAGCTTTGGCAGAACTTATTGCAGGTATTATATGAAACGATGTGCAATAAAATTATGCGGAATGAGGTCGAAGGAGGCATTAAGTTATGCAGTTGATTTAGGTGTAGATTATTTGGGCTTTGTAGTAGATTACCCAAAAAGCCCTCGTAGCAATACGATAAAGGAATTCTTGTCGAAGGCTAAGTGGTTAAGGGAAAATAAGAAAGGCAAATACAAGATTGTAGCAGTTACTGTGGATATGTCTTTGAAAAATATACAATCTATTATTGATAGTGGCCTTGCAGATGTGATACAGTTACATGGAAATGAACAAAGAGAACTAATTAAGAAGATTAAGGGTATTGAGGTATGGAAAGCATGGAATAATAAGAGTAAGGGAAATGTGTTGGAACTTGCGAAGTACGCAGATAAGATATTGCTTGATTCAGGTAATGCAAAGGAGAAAGCAGAGAATACGTCGGGTAGGTTTGATGCGTTCGATTTGTATAAGAAGTTGAGGGCAAAAGGAGTGGAGGTGGTTTTGTCAGGTGGGATAGACAGTGAGAATGTGAGCACTTACCTGGATAAACTAAAGCCGGATATTATTGATGTGTCAAGGGGTATAGAAGCAGGTGTAGGGAAAAAGAGGAAGGTGAAGATGAAGGAGTTTATGAAAACAGTGAATGATTATTATAAGTCATGAAGAATAAAGAACGTAAGGGCTACTTTGGTGATTTTGGCGGACAATACGTTCCCGAAACGCTTATGTCGCCACTTGAGGAGCTTGAAAAAGCTTATTTGAAATTGTCTAAAGATACAAGGTTTAAAAAGGAAGTAAGCTACTGGCTCACCAACTTTGTCGGCCGGCCTACGCCTTTGTATTATGCAAAGCAACTGACTGCAAAAACAGGCGGGGCAAAAATCTATTTGAAACGAGAAGACCTTACTCACACTGGGGCACATAAAATAAATAATGCGCTCGGGCAGGCACTGCTGGCTAAGCACATGGGCAAAAAACGCCTTATTGCAGAAACGGGCGCTGGACAGCATGGAGTAGCTACTGCAACAGTAGCTGCAGCATTAGGAATGGAATGCATTGTGTATATGGGCTCTGTGGATATTGAAAGACAACAGCCTAATGTCCAGCGTATGAAGTTACTTGGTGCGCAGGTTGTACCCGTAAATGCAGGTAGCAAAACCTTGAAGGATGCCATTAATGAAGCTATACGTGATTGGGTTACTAATATTAAATCTTCGCATTATTTAATTGGTTCGGTGTTGGGCCCGCACCCATACCCGACTATTGTGCGTGACTTTCAAAAGATAATAGGAGAGGAGGCAAGGAAGCAAATCAAGCAACAAGAAGGCCGTTTGCCCGATTACCTTGTGGCTTGTGTGGGTGGTGGAAGTAATTCGATTGGGCTGTTTTATGATTTTCTGAAAGAGAAGAAGATAAAGATTATAGGAGTTGAAGCCGGAGGTATAAGTATTAAGAGTGGTAAACATGCAGCCCGATTTGCTGGAGGCAGGCCAGGAATATTGCATGGAACATTTTCTTATGTTCTTCAAGATAAGTACGGACAAATAACCGAAACACATAGTATATCTGCGGGATTAGATTACCCCAGCATTGGCCCGGAACATGCCGATTTGTATAGAAGTAAACTAGTAGAGTATACCCACGTAACAGATGAAGAAGCATTAAAGGCATTTATGTTATTGGCCAGAACTGAAGGTATTATCCCGGCCCTGGAATCATCGCATGCTGTGGCACATGCAGTTAAGATGGCCAAGAAATTACCAAAGAACGAGATTATAATAGTTAACCTGTCGGGCAGGGGAGATAAAGACCTGGCGCAGGCTATTTACCACATTGAAAAAATGAAACTATGAGCAACTTTTCAGCAGCATTTAAGAAATCAACTAGTGCGGGAAGGCCTGCATTTATGCCATTTTTAGTGGCAGGCGACCCTGATTATAATACCGGCCTTGCAATGTTTAAGGCTATTGTGCCTTATGCTGACATGCTTGAGATTGGCTTTCCATATTCAGACCCATTGGCTGATGGCCCTACAATTCAAGCGGCTGACGAAAGGGCTTTGCGCTCGGGTATAGATACCGACAAAGTGTTCTCTCTTATAAGCGAGATTCGTAGCTTCTTTAAAGGCCCCATTTCGGTGCTTGTATATGCTAACCTTGTTTACCAATATGGTATCGACAACTTTTACAAACAAGCTGCTAAGAGTGGTATCGACGGGGTACTTATTCCCGATGTACCTCATGAAGAGTCTGAGCTATTTGTTAAGGCGGCGAAGAAACATAAGGTCTCTCCGGTATTCATGATTACCCAAACAACTACCGATGCGCGATTGAAAAAGATATTGCAACAAGCTGAGGGCTATCTTTATTTGGTATCTGTTCTTGGGGTGACTGGCAGTAGAGGTTCATTGGGCAAAGAGACATTTGACTTTATTAAAAGAGTGAAGAAGCAAACTACTTTACCGCTTGCATTAGGGTTTGGTATTTCAAGTAAAGAGCATATTGATAATGCTGCCAAAGCTGGCATTGATGGGGTGATTGTGGGTAGTGCAATTATCAAAATACTGGAGGCTAATTTGAGTAATCCTGTTCAGGCCGCGAAGGAAACAGAAGCATTTATTAAGGAATTGGTATGACAGAAGAGATAAAGAAGGAGCTTGTAAGACTCGAAAAGGAGCACGATATTAAAATACTTTATGCCGTAGAGAGTGGCAGCCGAGCATGGGGGTTTGAGTCAACGGATAGCGATTGGGATGTACGTTTTATATACGTTCAGAACATAGATTGGTACCTATCAGTAGATGACCAGAAAGATACTATTGAAGAAATGCTTCCGAATGATATTGATTTAAGTGGCTGGGAGTTGAGAAAGACTTTAAAGCTCTTCAGGAAGTCTAATCCTCCTTTACTTGAATGGCTTGAAAGCCCTTTGGTATACATGGAGAAGTATTCTACTGCTTTAAGGATGAGGGAGTTAGTGAAGGAGTATTTCAGCCCGAAATCTTGCATGTATCACTATCTCCATATTGCAGTGGGTAATTATAAGGACTACCTTCAAAAGGAAAATGTAAGGGTAAAGAAGTATTTCTACGCATTACGCCCTATTATGGCCTGCATGTGGATTGAAAAGTACAACACCATGCCACCAATGGAATTCGATAAACTGATGAAGGAGCATGTGGATAATGCTGAATTGAAGAAAGAAATAGAAAACCTATTGGTGCGGAAACGAAGCGGAGAAGAGTTAAGCGAAGAACCCAGGATTGCAATTATAAACGACTTCCTGGAAGAGCGGATTGGTTACTATAGCGCCTTTGTAAAGCAATTCAGTGGTAAAGAACCTGATACGGCAAAACTTAATGAACTGTTCAGGCTAACGTTGGAAGAGGTAAAATAACTATTGTTTAAACAAGCTCTCTACAAACTCCTGCCTGTCGAACATGCGGAGGTCCTCCATTTTTTCGCCTATGCCAATGTAGCGAACCGGTATTTTAAACTGGTCTGATATACCAATAACCACGCCACCTTTAGCAGTGCCATCGAGTTTGGTGAGCGCAAGGGCGGTAACGTCAGTAGCTTTCGTAAACTCTTTGCACTGTTCAATTGCGTTCTGGCCGGTAGAAGCATCGAGAACCAGAAGCACTTCGTGCGGGGCAGTAGGTATAACCTTTTGCATTGCGCGTTTAATCTTGGAGAGTTCGCCCATTAATCCTGCTTTGTTATGCAGGCGGCCCGCTGTATCAATAATCACAATATCAGCTTTTTGAGCAACGGCAGAT
>JABDGY010000036.1 GCA_013285805.1 Bacteroidota bacterium
TACATTATGTCTCCAATCAACTTGCACAACATTACTTTAATTCACTTCTAATTCTATTAATCTACACTTTCTTAATATTAATATATATTTCGGAACCTAACCCTGGCATATATTTCTCCATTTCATAAAGCCCTTCCAGCATTTCTGTTGTTATTAAACCAGCCCTTGTCATTTCGTCCATCTGACCGTGTGTAAAAGGCTTCACAAAATATGAGCCGCTTTCCATCACTTTAAACCCGCTTTTCTCTGCCATATCAGCAAGACTTTCCAAATCAAAAATACGATATTGCTGAAACTTCTGCTGGGTAGCCGATTTTTCAAACACATTCCCTATTAACTTCATTTCAACAGCCATAAGACGATGGAACGATCTGGCATTAGGTACATTTATATGTGTAACAGTTTCCGGGCCAGAAATAATTCTATTTTTCTTCAATAGTTCCAACGGATTCTCAACTTCATGTAATAAAGAACTTATTATTATAAATTCCGGGGAGTTATACATGGGTCCAGGTTCCCATAACTCATAATACTCATTATGAATACTAACGTTTTTCGTTGAATCAACCAGCATACTGTCTTCTCTTGCTTTATTGCAGAATTTATCGCCAGGTTCAACAATATCCAATAAAGTAAAATCGCTGACATCATTCATAATGGAGCTCAACCCACAGCCCACTTCCAGTATACTATTATGGTTATGTTTTGATAACGCTTCCAGTATTTTTTTCTTCCGGAATTTTACCTGGTAGGCTTCAAAAGGTGCAAGCCCGTAATTATCCTGGTATTGTTTTATATCTCTCATGTCCTATAGTTTCTCTCGAACGTCAGTTTGGAGGAGATATCACACCCAATACTCAGCTTAAATTCAATAAGTCCGTAATTAGGAATACCTGCATCGGTAGAGGGGCCAATATCAAGATATTCAAACCCATCCTGTTTATAATATTCGAACAACTTATAGGAAAGAAAGTTAATAGGCTTAAGTCCCGAAAACTCAACATTATGCCCCCAGTATACTACCTGTGCTATTTTATCAGTTACCCTATACACCATTGCAGAAGCCACTGGTATTCCCGCGACATTATATACTATAAAAAAGTCAGCCGGTATAATCTTAATCGTTTTCCTGATATTCTCCAGAGACATCCTCAAAGGGAATCCTCTTTGCCTCCTATTAGTTTCAATAATTCTATAAGCCAATTCTATTTTCTCCTCTTCTTCAACCATTTCCATTCTAAGCCCATTCTTGGCTCCCAGGTTATAGTTTTTGCGTGCATTATATTTTGCAACTTTTTGCAAGTATTCATTATTAAATTTATCAAGCTTAAATTGGAAATTCAAATCAATCATTGTAATTAAATAACCTTTCCGGAAAGAAACATTATAAAACACCGACATCAATGACTCATTATAAAACGAAGGAGGAAAAGTAATTTTAACTGTATCAACCCCTTTAGTAACCACATAAGCTTCAAGATTTTCAAATGCTTCTTCAACATCAGTTATATCTGGCTCGTTATTGTAGCACCATCCTCCAAAGGGCGCCGAAAAAGGGGAATAAAACACGTTGTTTTTAATTCCGCATGTTATTCCCATTTTATTATTCTCTCCTTCACGAAATAACAGATATTCAACTTTTTCAACTTTATCTTTATTTAATTCATTAAATGCTGAAGTGTTAAATACATGATTAGCGTGAACGAAAATCCCCCCATATTCTTCACTATTTACCTCTGTTAATATCATTTTATACAGCTATCTTTTATTAACTTTTCTTAAAAAGTTCATATTCCCGTATATAGTCGTCCTCATTATATTCGGCCGAAGCAAGACTTACCAAAATAGAGCCTTCTGATAACTCAATTGTCCTCCAGTATCCCGGAGGAATAAATAATCCATATGACGGCCTTTCCAGGATAAATTCAAATTTATGTCCTTCTTTGTCTTCCAGGCGAAATATAACCTGGCCCCTTACAGCAATAATCAATTGGAATAGATTTTTATGTGCATGGTGCCCCCTTATAACAGCTTCGGGTGTATTGTAGGTCCAGTATACCCGCTTAATTTCAAAGGGAACCTTACTATTCACCTCCGCTACTGAAATAAATCCGGCATGATTACTGCCAATACTTCCCAATTCTATTATTTGTGGTATCATACCCGTATTATTTTTTTAATTAAAATCATTCCATTCATTAAACTCGAGTCCTGTTACTTCTTTCAATTTAACTACTTCTTCCCTTAACATATCCCTGAGCCATTTTCTCTGTGATTCAGTTAATCCATCCATGTACTCATGCCTGGTATAAAACCTTTCTATCACATTATTTTTTATTTTCCTGAAATACTTATCGGGCAGCAAAAAAGAAAGATTCTTCATAACCGAGGGTATCTGTAAATGCCTTTTAACAGTTATCCCTGAAATTGTCTCCTTTACCTCAAAAGGGTCAAGCCCAAGAAATTCAAAACAGTTATTCAAAGCACTTTTATAATCCTTTTTCAGGTCTTCAGTCGTTAATATATAAATATTCTCCTTGCCGAAAGCATTCAGGTACCTTTCTATAAATGTTCCGTAACAACTTTCATAATAATAAAACTTATATACCCCCTTTTCCTCAGGCTTATTCGGATCAAAAATCAAATCCTTATCTGCCATAACAGCATCTTCAAAAGTTTTGGTTTCGCCAAAATAGGTGCACATCCATCGGTAATGTGAGTCCATGCGGTCAATGGGGTTGCGCAATAAAATAATAAACTTGGGGTTCTCTAAATCATTTTTAATACGGGTTACTGCAATTTCAGATATTAAATAGGTAGTGCTTGATTCACCGTAATACACAGGATTTTTCTTCCCTTCACAACCAAATAATGAATTGTAATAAGCAGGCCCTCGGTTATATTGAACATCCATAGCAAAGTATTGGGGTTCTTTATCCTGGTCACTAGTCATACATATTTTAGGATGCTGGTTTAAATACGTATGAAAACTGGTTGTACCAGATTTGCCTGCTCCGGGAATCAATAAGTTAGCTTTATATTCCGACTTTCCTATCATTCATTTGAGCTATAAACGTTAAAATCACAATACATTTTATCCCTCCTCACATTCGGAATAAATCCAGTTCGGAAGTAATCTCCTTCTTCAATATTAAGCCTGAAGGCATCCTGCAAATAATCAATTGCAATTCCACCCATTAGCCCTTCATATAAATTCACATCGCAGCTATATTCACCCGGTGCAATAGGGCAATTTGGTATTACCCAGGTAATGGTCGATTTATCTTTCACCTTCATTTCTTTCCTGTAATAACCCGAGGCTAGGCCCAGCAGACGGCTGCCATTAATATCTTTTATAACCAAAGTAGCGTAGGCATTAGTTTCCGCATTAGCTTCCCTGGCCTCAAGGGTTAGTTGAATGCGTAATTCTTCTCCGCTCCTGAATACCTGCACCGGCTGCTGGGTTTTATCAAGAAACTCGTATGCACAAAACCTGAAAAGGCCATTACCCTGCCTATCCTTGCGGCCACTTAATGTACGTCCCAGCGCATCGTTATTCAATGAATTAAAATAAAACTGAATCGCTTTATCAGCCGTATCGGAATAAATAAGTTTACCCGATTGAATAACAATGGCTCGTTTGCAAAGCTGGGCAACTGCGCCAAGGTTATGGCTCACAAATAAAATAGTCCTGCCCGAACGGCCAACTTCTTCCATTTTACCAATGCATTTCTTCTGAAACTCCATATCGCCTACTGCAAGCACCTCGTCAATCACCAATATCTCAGGTTCAAGAAAAGCGGCTACTGAAAAAGCGAGCCTTAACTGCATGCCACTGCTGAAATGCTTCAACGCTGTATCAAGAAACTTTTCAGTTCCACTGAAATCTACTATCTCATCAAACTTTTCCTGTATTTCCCTGCGTTTCATGCCCAATATAGAGCCATTTAAAAAAATGTTCTCTCTTCCGGTAAGTTCCGGGTGAAAACCCGTGCCTACTTCTAAAAGGCTCGCAATTCGCCCCCGGGAAATTATTTTACCCGAGCTGGGCGGGGTAATTTTTGAAAGGATTTTAAGTAAAGTCGATTTTCCGGCTCCGTTCCTGCCTATAATTCCTATGCTTTCACCCGGTTCTATATTAAAATTAATGTCCTTCAAAGCATAGAACTGCTCATTTGAATGGGCGCTCTTTTTAAATACATTAATAATTGAATCGCGCAGGCTTAGGTAAGGCTGTGTTTCGTGGCTTATAGTAAACCTCTTCGATACATCTCTTATCTCTAGTATTGGCTGCATTAAACTAATCCCGTGTTAATTAAAAAACATTTCCCGGTTCTTTCTACTTCTTTATCCATTTGCAATTACCCATAACATTGCCATAAAAGTAGTTGCGGTTATTATATATAACAAATTCTGAATCTACGTCTATCACGTTAAAGAATGGAGGGTTATGTATAATATCCTCTATTTTTACAGCAGGAATATGTATGCGCGGCTTTAACATATATGTACCCTGCGTTAAAAACCTTTTATCAATCTTCAGTGTAATTTTCTTTGAATCTATTGGGGTTTCGGCTGAGAAAATAACATTGTTAAATGAGCTTGCCACACTGGCAAACAACGTAAAGCCTTGTTTATTTTCACCCTCAATTTCAAGGTTTACGTATATATCCTCCGACAAATAGAAGTCTTTCTTCTTAACCCCGTTTTCATCGGAATAATAGAAATCCTTAAAATACATGCTCTTTTTTTTCAGCGCTTCAATGTCTCTTGTTTCTATAAATGGCTTATCCGCTTGCCCACCACTCTCCTCTATATAATTCTCTATCACTGCCCCTGCCTCGCCTACTTTTCTTACTTCACCCTGTTTCAGGTAAACAACCTTCCGGCACAATTCCTTTACACTTGATAAATTATGACTAACTAATATTACCGTTCTGCCACTTTTACTAACATCGTCCATTTTGCCAATGCACTTCTTCTGGAACTCCGCATCGCCCACAGCCAATACTTCATCTATCACCAATATTTCGGGTTCTAAAAATGCTGCAACAGAAAAGGCAAGTCTTAACTGCATACCACTGCTAAAGTGCTTTAACGGGGTATCAAGGAACTTCTCAGTGTCACTAAAGTCTACTATCTCATCAAACTTATTATCTATCTCAGTACGCTTCATTCCCAGTATCGAGCCATTAAGGTATACATTCTCGCGCCCGGTGAGCTCAGGATGAAAACCGGTTCCTACTTCCAGAAGGCTGGCTATGCGGCCACGCGATTTTATAGTACCTTTGGTTGGCGGGGTTATTTTCGATAAAATTTTTAATAAGGTTGATTTCCCTGCGCCGTTTTTTCCAATAACACCAACACTTTCTCCCACCTCAACATTAAAGCTTACATCTTTCAAGGCATAGAACTGTTCTGTTGAACGTCCGCTTTTCTTAAACACATTAACAATAGAATCGCGCAGGCTCAGGTAAGGCTGCTTTTCGTGTTGTATACGGAACTCCTTGGATATATTATTTATTTCTAGTATCGGCTTCATAGCTTACTATCAAAATTAGCCTCTTTTCAGTCATTTTGCAATTGAGTAAAAATACAATTTTTCACCTGATTAACCCTAACCCGGCTAAAGTCCTGCCCCCTAGCCGTCTAACCCCAAGGTATAAAGGGTTTATAGCAAGGTAAAACCTAGAAACAGGGTAACCCGAATCGCGCAGGTAATCGGCCATTATAACCTGGCATTTTATCTTCTCAAACAGGCTTAATTCCTTCTTCCACTTTGCCACGTTTCCTTTATTAATCTTCTGTTCAAACAGGTCTTTTGTGTACCAGGCTTTATCAATGCGTTCGTCAAATTCCTTAGTGGTAAACTTTTCCGGTTGCAATTGCTTCTCTTCAACCTTCATTCCCAAAAACAACATCATCTGGTTTATTATTCGCTCAGGTTCACTAACAAGGTCTTCGTACTTAATTGCCAGATAGCGTTCTTTAAAGCGACTTTCCTCCTTAAGCTTGAAATAACTTTGCATCCTTTGCCTCCATATAAAGGCCGAGCCTTTTCTGCCCCAATACACCTTTTCACCTGCTTGCTTTGCCCGCTTATTAGCCTGCTTGAAGGAATTAACCACATCCCTGCCGTCGCGGTATATATATATGAACTTACTATCCTCAAACAACTCAAGTAATTGTATGGCTACTTCAGAATTTAATGGGGTCTTTTCGGAAAAATATTTATACTTATTTTTATCGGCAACCTGGGTTACCAGTAACTGCTCAATAAACCCCTTCCAGTATTTTTTAAGCTCCTCGCCTGTATAATAGTAACTCTGCCTTTCTAACTGCAATGGAGTCCGCATCTGTTCGTATAGCTGAACAAGAGGGGTAAGGAATTCAAATTCCCTGCTGCCCGTTATAGCAGTATGGCTGAGCAATATTTTCTGCACCAATGTGGTGCCTGACCGGGGGCATCCCCCTACAAAAATAAACCGCATGCGTATTTTATTAGGCTATGCCACATCGGCAAAATAGGCTTCGGTTCTCCTGAAATAATATAAGCCAACAAGGAAAAACAGAATAGTGGAAAATAAACTTATACCAATTAAATCGGGCCTGAGCTGCACATTGCTGAACCCGGCACGAAACAGTTCTATTGCGCTATACATAGGGTTTAGGGCAAAAACATACTGCACCCAAAGTTTTGTGGTTGCCGTTACCGGGTTGTACATTACCGGTGTAACAAACATACCTGCCTGCACCATAAATGGAATTACATAACGGAAATCCCTGTACTTAATATTCATAGCGGCCAGCAGGGTTCCAATACCAAATGTGGAAAAAGCGGTAATAAATAGGCTTAGAGGCAGGAATGCAATAAAACTAAGGTTTAGGCTGGCATGGTAATAGAATAGCATTGGAATAAATATAATAAACGACATAAGAAAATCGAACAGTGAAACCAATATGGCCGAGATGGGAATGATTAACCTTGGGAAGTATATCTTCTTTATAATGTTAGCATTGGTCACCATGCTGTTACCTGCATTGGTAAGCCCCGATGAAAATACCAGCCACAAAATTACGCCCGAATAGGAAAAAAGGCGGTAATCCATATTTCCGTCGGTAGTTATATGAAAAGCCTTGCCAAAAAAGGAAAACAGCAACATATAAATAAGAGGCTGCAGAATGGCCCAGGTAAAACCCAGCAAGGTCTGCTTGTATTTTACTTTAACATCACGCCATGTGAAGAAAAAGAAAAGCTCTCTGTAATGCCATAATTCCTTCAGGCCGAGATTAAGCTTTTCGTGGGGTTTTATTTCATATTCCATACCTTGCAAATATATAATTTATAGCGGATATACTAAGCCATAACGTACTACCTTACAATAGAATACATAGGTACAAACTTACAAATGGCCACATTTGCCCAAATATTATACTTTTGCAGTAACTATTAAAATCAGTTTTTCCATGAACAAAGCATTAATATTAGGCGGCATAGCTTTAGCGCTGGTATCATTCTCATCGTGCAAGCATGACGGCAAAACCGAAGAACAGGAACTGGGAGCAGGTATGATTCGTATGGACCTTACCCCTTATGGCTTGCCTGCCACTATTGATATTCCCGATACCGCAAGGAAACCCCACGTTATTGAAGCACGCCCCGATGGCTCTATTCATATATCGGTTGCTAAAGGTTTCGACTTTACCATTAACGTATCGGGCATGACTATGGACAGGAAGAAAAAAGACATTAACGGAGACGATGTAGATAAGTTCCAGAGTTGGGTGGTGCAGGACAGTAACACTGTGTTGTACAAAACCCAGATGGTTAACGAAGAGTTCCACTTCTATGCCATTATAAAGAAAGACGGCAAGACCTTCTTTGTAGAAGACCTCCGCCAGGGACCTGATGGTAATGTAAACACATTTACCCAGCAAGATGCACAGGCTATGCTGAACGCGGCCAAGACTATGATGCCTTTAGCTGCCCCGGCAAAGACCAATTCGTAATTAACGATAAGCTATAAAAGAAAAGCCCTGACAGCTGTCAGGGCTTTTTTATTGTCATATCCTTATCCTTTAAAGGCCCTTTAGGGGTTTGGGGCAAAATCTTATTTAGGTTGGAATCCCTGTTATTTCTTATCAATAACCTTGGGAGCTTTAATGTAGTCAGAGTCCTTTTTAGGTGCGTTTTTCAGGGCTTCCTGCTGGGTTATTTCCTGCTTCACCACATCATCGCGCATTACGTTAGTGGTATCGGTAAGGTATATCAGTGGCTCGACAGATGAGGTATCTAACTCATTCAGCTTTTCAATAAAGCCTACTATGCGGTTAAGGTCCTTAACTATCTCCTCGCGGCCTGCTTCGTCGTATTCAAGCTTGGCAAGGTCGGCTAGTTTATCTACTGTTTTAGAATCGATTTTCATGGTTCAAAATTAGTATTAAGAATTAAGTATTAGGTATTAAGACTAAATAATTTCTATATCTTCTTCTTAAAATCGGCATTCAATATTCGATATTAAGAGGGTTAACATGGTTAACATTTTTAGGCCTTTACAAATTCATAAATATATGATTACCAATATGTTAACTATTTCAGGGGCTCAAAAATGTTAACCCACAATTTATGCTGATTATCAACTAAATACGGGAATGCTAAAGTTTATAGCAAATTGATTTTTCCCTCGGTTTTACAACCCGGTTTTATTTAGAATAAATTTCTCCTGCCCAATCGGTAAATACTTGCCATTAACCGAATAATTTAAAGAAAAGCATTTGAGGTGTATTAAGTTTGTTGTGTTAACAATTGGCATGAATAGCCGGGAAGTAAGAATTTAATAACCCTAAAAACTTCAAACATTATGAGCGCTAAAGGTGTTTTAATAGCAGGCTTGACAGGTGTAGTTGCGGGAGCTGTATTGGGAGTGTTGTTTGCTCCGGATAAAGGCGAAAAAACCCGTGAAAAACTGTTAAAAAGGAAAGACGAATATATCAGTGATTTAACGGATAAATTCACAGAATTTAAAGAGAGTATAGAAGAGTTCCAGAATGAACTGATTGCTGAAACCAAAAACATTATAAAAAAGAACAGGGGGCAATCTGAAAAATCGCATAACGGTGTAACGCATTGAATTTTTCTGTTTAAAAGGATATAATACTTAATCAAGCATCCCCTTAGGCGTTAATTACGATTGGCGCCTGGCGGGCTTATTATATCAGGGTATAAAGCCTTTACCTAATTTTCTTAACTTTGTGAAAAGTAATTTCATGTACACCGAATTTCATATTAAGCCGGAAGAAATAGACGAAAAGTTTATTCAGAAAATAAAAAGCCTTTTTAAAAAAAGCAAAAAGGTTTCTATTGTGGTGGAAGATGAACCCGATGAAACCGAATACCTTTTACGCAGTGAAGCTAACCGGAAAATGCTGAAAAAGTCAGCTAAAGAGGCAAAAAAAGGTAAGCTTATAAAGGTAGCCTTTGGTAAGAAATGAAATCGGTAGAATTTACCCCTACAGCATATAAGCAATTGCAGGAGTGGCTGAAAACCGATGAAAAGGTTTACCAGCACATAGCAAAACTTATTGAGGCAATACAGGTGATGCCCTTTAAAGGAATTGGTAAGCCGGAACCACTAAAACATGAATTGAAAGGATACTGGAGCCGCAGAATAACAAAAGAACACAGATTGGTCTACAAAATTACTTCTGCATCTATTATAGTAATAGCCTGCAAATATCATTACTAAACAAAGCAAGGCTGTGCCCTGCTACCTTATAACCATTCAGGTTCTACTTAATTTATTACGGTAAGCACAGCTTACTAACTATTCAGTTATAAACTGACATTATTTATACCCACAAGTCACAGACTTGCGGGAACGAGGGCCCACCGGGTTTAAAGTAATCACAGATTACTGGTTAACTTAAACACTAATCGCAGATTAGCGCTTACGGGGGGGGGTTAAAGTAATCGCAGATTACAGGTTATCGAAAGCACTAAGGGCATAACTACTATGCTAACCCGTGCACCTTATCTGAAACCTCTTTCATTAGTTTCTTGTCCCAACCGCCAATATCATATTGCTTTATTATTCTTTTGCCTTTGTATCTTACCTCAAGCATGTCAACCGACCATTTACCGCTTACATGAATATACCTGATTGAAAAATCGTTTCGCTCACCTTTAATTTCAACCTCCTTAGTGCGGTCTTTATATTTAATAACTATCTCGTTGTTCTTCCCTTCAATACCGGTTATATAATAACGTGAATGAAGAACATATATAAATGCTGCGAGGCCCATAATAACAATAAGGCATACCATAAATTCTATAGCCTTTGCATCGCGCTGCATTAACCCATAAACAATCATTGCAGCCGATACTGCCACATATAATCCCAGCCAAATTGCAAGGCGTTTGCCATAGCTTAATTTTTCTTTAACCTCAGTTGTAAAATGATGCATATTACGCAAGTTTTAGTTAATCAAGTGTATTTATATATCAAAAATAATAAAAGTAAAGCCACTCATAACCTGTATCTTACCTGACCATACTATTACTAATCTCAGTTAGCACTAATGGCGGATTAGTGTTTACTGGGTTTTCGGTATGCCATTGGCATAACCGCATGGTAGAATAATAATGAGCAGCCATTTCATGTGCCATCGGCACAACCCCATAAAAATGGATAGTACCTAGGGTACATTATAATACAATCCCATTTATTTCTACCAAGTTATTGTCCCTAACGGGACATTCTTAACTGTCGTGAAACTGAAGCTTAGCGCCTACCGGGTTTAAAGTAATCGCAGATTACTGGTTAACTTAAGCACTAATCGCAGATTAGCGCTTACGGGGGGGCCTCTATTTTATTTCTAATTGAATCAATTGTGATATTGAACCACCAAAAGAACTACCGCTATAATAAGCCGGTATAATAGCTGCATTATTCCTTATCTGCAAACAATTAGCTGGCATCATCGCCACCTTATTATCTTTAGTATTAAACAACTGGCTTTTCGAAAAATCTCCCGATTCACTTAATTCCTGAACCACAACAACCGATTTCTCAGGTTTGTCCATTTCTTTTAAATTTTTTACTTCCTTGGTGTCAACGTTATTGGGGTTATCATTATACACAAAATATATTTTGTTTCCATTGGTTAAATATGCATAGGAATTAAACGCACCACCATCATTTGTAGTTTCCTGAGGTTTTGTAATATTTACAAACCACTTAACAGAGCCATCAGTATTAATATTTATGGCAACAATATCATCGTTGCCATATTCATCATTCCTAGTTGTTCCTCCGCCTCTGTCAAAAAATATTAGACTATTAAGATAAGACCAATCTGCAAGTAGCACCGAATTACCATTATTCAATTTCACCAGGCCTTTTATTGTAAAATCACGTTTAATATTCGTTCCAACTACAAGTTTTATATACTGTAGTTCTCTATCAACTTTATTCTCCAAATCTTTACTATTACTATAATCCACTTGTTTAGTTTCTTTATTAATTTTTAAGTAAAACATTCCGGTTATATCTACATAGGCTATGCCCTTAGTCTCCTGGTTATTATAATACCCAACACAAACAATATCCTTTTCATCATTCAGCATATATGAAAAATCTGTGATAAATTTCCCCTGCAGATTTATTTGGTATTGATTTACTTGTCCATCATTTTTCGGGTTTATTGAAAGTATTTCGTAATTATAGGGCGACTGGCCTTTATCTCTTTTATTTTCATCAAGATATAACCTAGTTTTCAAATAGGCATTACCATCATTGCTTAATTTGATATCCTCAACATCGAAATATTTACCTGTATATGGCATTACAGCCTGAGTTTTATAAATTTCACCTAAATTTTCATCATAGATATTAAATCCGAATTTTTCTCCTGTATATTCCTTATTTAAGAGTAATTCGGCAGGCTCATCAATAACGGCAAATTTTGTAGAATCTTCCGATTGTACATTAATAATTAAATCAGGTTTATTTTTATTTTTTGTTAGCACATCCTGTAACTTCTTCAATTCCCCAACTAGCTTACAGTCGTTATTTATTTCCTGAATATAGAGTGAGGAGACTTTGGAATCCGCATGGGTAACGACTATATACATCTTATTCTTTAATACTATTATCTGGTTAAAGCTATAATCTGTTCGTGATATGAAAGGGTCCCCTGTTTTTGATTTATTGGTTAACAGAGGGAATTCCCCAATGAAACTAAGGGAATTACAATCGTATTTCATTAAACTTGCGTAATACCCACCCGGAGTACCCTTATATCCATATATGAAGTTTCCTCTTTTACCTATTAATCGTGCTCCAGTATAACCAGCACCCGTGTTACTTGTTCCCCAATCTACTTTAACCGGGCTTTGCGCACACATAATACTAGCAATAAGCATCCCGCAAACAACAATAATATTCCCTTTATTCTTCATTTCAAGTATTGATTTTAATGCCTTAAAATTACCTTTTTTTTTACATCACAATATACGGGTACCGTATACTGTTCTCGCGGCGAACATTGCTAATGAGTATTTGCCTAAGCTCATCTATGTTCTTCTTTCCGGCAGCCGAGATAAAAACAGAGTTCTCATGGTCCTTGGCTATATATGAGTTTTTGAAACCTTCTAATGTCATGGCTACTTTCTCTCCTTCCTCGTTCTCGTATCGGAACAGGTCCATTTTATTAAATACAAGTATGGTAGGCTTATCGGCAGCTTTCAGTTCGGTAAGGGTTTGTTTAACCACTTTTATATGGTCCTCGAACGATGGGTGCGATACATCTACTACATGCAATAATATATCAGCCTCACGCACTTCATCCAATGTAGATTTAAATGCCTCAATAAGAAATGTAGGCAATTTGCGTATGAATCCTACCGTATCAGATAGCAGGAAAGTAGTCGTATCGAAGGTTACCTTGCGCACCGTAGTATCAAGTGTAGCAAACAAAGCGTTTTCAGCCAGTACATTGGAGTGGCTGAGCAGGTTCATTAAGGTAGATTTACCTGCATTGGTATAACCCACCAGCGATACACGGATAAGCTGCCCCCGGCTTTTGCGCTGTGTGGTCATTTGCCTGTCAACATCTACAAGCCTGTCCCTAAGCAAGGCAATGCGCTTACGTATGCGGCGGCGGTCAGTTTCTATTTCCGATTCACCCGGGCCACGTAATCCTATACCACCCCGTTGCTTTTCTAAGTGTGTCCACATACCCATAAGGCGTGGCAGCAGGTATTCATATTGCGCCAGCTCAACCTGTGTTTTGGCATAGGCTGTTTGGGCACGGTCGGCAAATATGTCGAGTATAAGGCCGGTGCGGTCCAGTATTTTACGCTTAAACTCTTTTTCAAGGTTGCGCTGTTGCGAAGGAGAAAGCTCGTCGTCGAATATTACCAGGTCGACTTCTTTATTCTCTTCAATAAACTTTTTTATCTCGTTTACCTTACCGCTACCTATAAGAAAAGCAGGGTCGAAGTGATGAAGGTTCTGGGTATATATTTTAATCGGAGTAGCTCCTGCCGTATTGCAAAGCATAGTCAGCTCATCCATGTATTCCTGTAACTGTTCCCTGCGCTGGTCCTTATGGCATACGCCCACTAAAATAGCTTTCTCCTTTCCCCTGATACGCTCAATCATGCAATGCCACTATTAAAACCAGCCGATGGCGGTGTCTTTTGCAACCTGCATAAACGGCCACGGAATAGCGGCCAATATAACCAGCAAGGCAATAAAGAAAAACCAGAACGACTTTTTGAATTTAGCCGCGTCGGTAGCGGCTTTTTTAGAAGATATGCGGCCAATGGTAATAAGTACAATGGCAAGTATCATCATCACCGAATGTTCCATGGTGAAGAAGCGGGCAACATTGTTTTTCATCATATCGCCGGTAAACATTACATGCGGACTTGCAAAGTATAACAAAATACCCACAAGCAACTGGGTATGAGCCGATATCATAAGGAACAGGCTTATTTTATTATCAGATGGGCCGTAAGCCTTTTTCGACATCATGCCCTGCAACGATTTTACAATAGCTGTAAGCAGTAATATCAATAGTATCCAGCGGATGATGGAGTGGACAGGCATTATTGCACCATATAAGCTACTCATGAGGTTTGAAATTTAGGAAACAAAATTAGCAAAATTGGTATAGCCTTGCTTACTTTGCGCCCCAATTTGCATATTCCCAACGAATGAAAAAGATACTTTACCCCATATGCCTGTTTGCGTTATTTGCTTTTGCAGCAAAAGCACAACAGACATTCCCCGTTAACGGCACGCACGATATACGCCACAGTTACTATGCCTTTACTCATGCGCGCATATACCAGGACTATTCCCATGTAATTGACGATGCCACCCTGTTGGTACACGACGGTGTTATAGTTGATGCCGGAACCGGAATAACCCTGCCCGAAGGAACGGTTACATACGATTGTAAGGGTAAAACCATTTACCCTTCATTTATAGACCTATATACTTCATACGGCATGCCTGTTATTACACCCGATAAGCGCCCAATGCGGGGACCTTTTCCACAAATGAAGAGCTCTACACCCGGTGCATTCAGTTCGAACCAGGCAATTCGTTCACAGGTAAATGCGGAAGACGCTTTTCATGCTAGCCCTGCCGATGCCGCCCAATACCGTAACCTTGGTTTTGGAGTGGCACTCACCTCCTATCACGATGGAATTGCACAAGGCTCTTTTGCATTGGTAACTCTTGCCGATACTAACGACAATGAAGCTGTAATTGCAGGTAAAGCTGCTGCCGGTTATTCACTGAACAAAGGCTCATCGACCCAGGAATACCCTACATCTTTAATGGGTGCTATTGGAGTATTGCGCCAAACCTACCTTGATGCTGAATGGTATAAAAATGCCAAGCACAAAACGGAATACAATATATCTCTCGATGCGTTTAATGCGCTGCAATCGCTGCCACAGATTTTTGCGGTTGATGATAAACTCTCTGTATTACGGGCCGATAAAATCGCGCGCGAGTTCAATGTGAACTATATTATTAAAGGCGACTGCGACGAGTACCAATTACTCGACGCGGTAAAGGCAACAGGCAAGGAATTTATAGTTCCTGTTAATTACCCTGACAGGCCAAGTGTTGAGGACCCTTATGATGCTATGATGGTTTCTTTATCGACCCTTATGCACTGGCAAATGGCTCCGCTCAATACTGCAGCTATGGAAAAAGCCGGTATAACATTCGCACTTACAGCTGATGGTCTGAAAGACAAAAACATGTTCTGGGCGAATGTGCGCAAGGCGGTGAAATACGGGCTTACACCTGAAACTGCTTTAAAGGCCCTGACATACACTCCCGCTGAAATGATGCACATGGAGGATAAAATAGGTTCGCTGAAAAAAGGCATGATGGCTGACTTTATCATCACCTCGGGCGATATTTTCAAACAAGGCACAACCATTTATTCCAACTGGATTAAAGGCGCGCCCTACCAGGTGAACGATACCACCAATATTGATTTACGTGGTAATTATAACCTTACCATTAATGGGAACCAAACCTATACTGTAATGGTTCGCGGAGATGTAAATAACCCTGTTGCCACCGTTGTTGACGCACAGAAGCGCAATATGCAGGCCTACTTCCATGTGTACAATCCTATGGTTACAATTTCCTTTAGGTCAAAGGCCGATAGTATATATGCATTGCAATTAAACGGGTTGCTTTCATCGGATTATAAAACCATAAGCGGAACAGGAATGGAAGGCACCCAAAGCCTTACATGGCAAGCTACTTTTGCAAGTCCTGCCCCGCCCGATACCAATAAAGAACCTGCAGTTATCGTTCCCTCACTCGATGATGTGCGTTATCCTTTCCAGGCCTATGGCAGAACTAAAGATGAAGAAGATTCTATACAAAAAGCATGCAAACAATTTGTTATACGCAATGCCACGGTATGGACCGGTGAAGGCGACAGCGCCCTTATGAATACCGATGTGTATGTGAAAGACGGAAAGATAGAAGCTATTGGTAAAAACCTTTCGGTGCCTAAAGAAGCAACCGTTATTGATGGTACAGGTAAATACTTAACAGCAGGAATTATAGACGAACACTCGCACATAGCAGTAAGCGGACCGGTAAATGAAAGCGGCGAAGGCTGCAGCGCGGAAGTGCGCATAGGCGATGTATTGAATTCGGAAGATATATCAATCTATCGAAGCCTTGCCGGTGGCGTGGTGGCCTGCCAGGTGTTGCACGGTTCTGCTAACCCTATTGGCGGGCAAAGTGGTATTATAAAACTGCGCTGGGGAATGACACCTGAACAGATGAAAATACAATATGCTGTTCCGTTTATAAAATTCGCGCTGGGAGAAAATGTTAAGCAATCGAACTGGGGCGATGAGTTTGTAGTACGCTACCCTCAATCGCGCATGGGTGTTGAGCAATTTTATTATGACAGGTTTACTAAAGCAAAAGAATACGAGGCAGCAATGAACCTGTACAAACTAAAAAAAACAGCGGAGGATCCTCCCAGAAGAGATTTACAAATGGAGGCCCTTGCACAGATACTTGACGGGGAAAGGTTCATTACCTGTCACTCTTATGTGCAGTCGGAAATAAATATGCTTATGCATGTGGCCGATTCTATGCACTTCCATATGAACACATTTACACACGGGCTTGAGGCCTATAAACTGGCGGATAAATTAGCGGCTGAGCATATAGGAGTTTCAACATTCTCGGACTGGTGGGCCTATAAAATGGAGGTTATGGAAGCCATACCATTTAATGCTGCCATTACAACCAAAATGGGAGTTGTAACCGCCATTAATTCCGATGACGATGAAATGCAGCGCCGCCTTAACCAGGAAGCAGCCAAGACAGTGAAGTACGGAGGGCTTACCGAACAACAGGCATGGAGGACGGTTACCCTTAACCCTGCCAAACTATTGCACCTCGATGCGCATACAGGCAGCATAAAAGTGGGCAAAGACGCTGACCTTGTTCTATGGTCGGGTAACCCGCTGTCGGTTTATACAATGGCCGATAAAACTTTTGTTGACGGTATTTGCGAATTCGACAGGCAGGATGATATGAATATGCGCAAGGAAATAGCCGATGAAAGAGCCTACTTAGTGAATCTTGTACTGAAAGAAGCCGGAAGGCCGCAAACAGGAGTACAGGCAAGGCCAAGAAGAAGAAAATCATAACCCAGGATGTTTACTTCTGACATGAAACAGCGTATTGGGCTAAAGCCCGCCAATATTGTGGACTTTGTAACCCCCGACTTAAGTCGGGGGCTATTGAATTCCATAGAAAATATGGGCTTCAGCCCCAATAATTTAAACTTGAAAGAAATTAAAACTCATTATATAAACAACATGAAAAAGTTCCTTCTGGTAACCTTTGCATGCATAAGCTTCACAGCATTTGCACAACAACCAATTCCGGCAAAGCCTGAAACAAAAAGCATTTTACTGGCCAATGGCACTATACATATAGGCAATGGTAAAGTAATTCAAAACGGACTGGTAGGCATTAAAAACGGCAAGATTGTTTTAGTGGCCGATGCCGGTACGTCGAGGGTTGAAAACGGAAGCTACGATACTACCATCAATTGCATGGGCAAGCAGATTTATCCCGGCTTTATTGCACCCAATTGCACCCTTGGCTTGGTAGAAACCGAGTCGGTACGCGCGGAGACAGATGTAGCCGATATAGGAGCATTTAATCCTGAATTGCGCTCGCTTATTGCCTACAACACCGATTCAAAAATTACTCCTGTAGTGCGTATTAATGGCGTGCTTACTGCACAAATAGTTCCCCGTGGCGGATTGGTTTCGGGTACATCGTCGGTTGTTAGCCTTGATGCATGGAACTGGCAGGATGCAACTATTAAAACCGATGATGGCGTTCACCTCGACTGGCCGCGTATGCACAGAAGGATCCGCCTGAATGAAGACCAGATGGGTGGCTATGCCGACAATAAAAATTATGATAAAGAAGTACAACTCATTCAAAAGTTTTTTGCCGATGCGCATGCCTATATGGAGCAGAAGACACATGAAGAGACTGATATAAAAATGGAAGCCATGCGTGGTATTTTCAATGGTACCGAAACCTTGTTCATACATGCGGAATCGGCCAAGGAAATACTTGCCTCTATAACGTTGGTTAAAAATTATGGCATTTCTAAAATAGTATTGGTAGGCGGCCTCGATTCATGGATGATTACCGATTTTTTGAAACAAAATAACATAGCTGTTATTATAAGAAGGCTGCACAGCCAGCCTGAAAGACCAGAGGGCGATGTAGATGAAACCTACAAACTACCTTATGAGTTGCAAAAAGCAGGCATACTTTTTTGCCTGGGTACTGCCGGAGACATGGAACAGAATGCAACACGCAACCTTCCTTTTATGGCTGGTACCGCTGCTGCTTATGGTTTAAGCAAGGAAGAAGCACTGCAAGCCATAACCTTAAATGCGGCTAAAATATTGGGCATTGATTCTCACCTTGGCAGTATTGAAGAAGGCAAAGACGCTACTATTATTGTCTCCTCTGGCGATGCGCTTGACATGGAGACCAATAATATCCTCTGGGCCTTTATTATGGGCAGAAACATTCAGCTTACCAGTGTGCAGACTGCTCTCTATAAAGAGTATATGAATAAGTACGGCTTAAAATAGCAGGCAGCAGGCAGAGCCTGTTTTTTGCTCTCGATTTAAGGAAACCTATTATTTAGAATGGGTGTGCGAATAAGGCAATACATTACCCCTACGTTAACAAACCATCTTTGCCTTTACAGAAGTAGCCTTTAAGGGTAGTCTGTTTTTTTGTTCATAACTGTTTTTTTGTCAATAACCCTGTTAATTACCCCGGAACACCCTGGGTAGAATTCTTTACTCTCCTCGCTAACTTTATAATCACAAACCCATTACATAAATAAAGTATGCGAAGTAATTCAAGAAGAGTGATTGAAGCGGCAGCAGACTATATCGAGTCATTGTACCGCGAGGGTAAAAACCTTATTTCCTTACAAACATTCAGCGGCGAACATTGTTCGGGTAAAATCCTTGAGCAGGATATTCAGCCTTTTCCGCTGAAAGTGGTAGTTACGGTAATAGACAGTATTACCAACGAGCACCAAAGTTTTGATTTAAGCGAAGTGGCAACTATACAGCCGCTGTCGTAGTATTCATTATTATTCTATACTGGCTTGCGATGGCAATTAAGTTGCTGTTGGCAGTAGTAATATTTATACATAACTTTAAGGATATTAAGCTCTTAATGTTATTAACTATTCCTTTCCATCATTTTACGCAAAAGAAAGCTATCTATTTTTACCTTGAACAAGTCTGTAAGCTATACTTGGCAAAGTTGTTGAAGGAATTGAAAGGGTAAAAAAAATGAAACAATCTTCTATATTCTACGTATAATGTTACTGTTAATCAATGAAATAACGAAAAAAGACATTACAAAGCCATGAAAAATACTATTAGGTTAACTATATTATTAAGTTTAGCATTAGGTGTAAATACCTGTATGTCACAAACTTATATTATAAGTACGTTTGCCGGAACAGGGGTTGGCGGTTACAATGGTGACAGCGTAGCTGCCACTGTAGCAGAAATTAATAATCCTGAAGCGGTAAAAGTAGATACTGCAGGTAATGTTTATATAACCGACTTTGAAAATAACCGCATTAGAATGGTAAATACTTCAGGCTTAATTTCTACCATAGCAGGAACTGGAGTAGCGGGTAATTCAGGGAATGGCGGGTTAGCAACAGCTGCAACCTTAAATCATCCATATTGCGCTGCCATGAACCTTGCAGGTGATCTTTATATTGCTGAGGGATATAATAATGATGTCCGTTACGTTAAGACAACCGGCATTATTTCAACTATTGCAGGGAACGGAACAGCAGGATACAGTGGTGATGGCGGTTTCGCTTTTTTTGCCGAACTGAATGCCCCTGATGGATTTGCGTTCGACACATTAGGTGATTATTTTATTGCCGACCTTTCAAACAATCGTGTACGTAAAGTAAATAAAGCAGGTATTATTTCAACTGTTGCAGGAAATGGAACAGCTGGTTTTAGCGGTGACGGAGGACCGGCTGATTCAGCAGAATTAAATGCAGTGGCCGATATTGCAGCGGATGCTGCCGGCAATATTTATATTGCTGATTTCAATAACAACCGCATACGCGAGGTAAACAGCCTTGGTATTATTACAACGATTGCCGGGAACGGAACAGCCGGATATAGCGGTGATGGTGGCCCTGCAACTTCGGCAGAATTAAATTTCCCCGACGGAGTAGCAGTAGATAGCTCAGGCAATGTTTACATTGCTGACAATGACAACAACCTGATAAGGAAAGTAAGCACAGGTGGTATTATAACAACAATTGCCGGGAACGGAACGGCTGGTTATACTGGTGACGGAGGGCCGGCGACTTCCGCCGAGTTAAATAATCCTGCGGGTCTTGCAGTAGATAAATCGGGTAATATTTACATAGCTGATGTCGGAAACAACGTCATCCGTGAATTAATGCCCACCCCTTTAGGTATAAAAAATATGGCAGCAGTTACTGCGAGCGTATCTGTTTTTCCAAATCCCAACAATGGGATATTCAGTGTTCAACTGGTTAATGGCCAACAGCTAGTCGCTAACAGCTATATTGAGGTTTATAATATGCTGGGCCAGGAAGCTTATACTTCTGCTATTAATTCAGCTTCTATAAAGATTGATTTAAGCAACAGCCCTGCCGGAGTTTATTTATATAGGGTTATTACAATGGAAGGAAAACTTGTTTCAAATGGCAAGCTGGTAATTCAATAGTACGCTCTGTTAATTACTTGCAGGGAGTTAAGGTTTACTTTTAAAGTTTCCGTATTCTTCTTTTCACAGCAGCTAAATTGAGGCAATCAAGTTACATGACCCACATTTAATGGTCTCTCACTTTAATTAGCTGACTTAACTTATAGGATTGAAGCTTCCCCTGCCTTTTTAGAAGTATCGTTTTGCCCGAACTTGTAAACAATACCGGCTGAATGTTGAAGGGTATTTGAAACACCATTAATATAACCCCATTTGGCCA
>JABDGY010000037.1 GCA_013285805.1 Bacteroidota bacterium
TAACCTCGGGTTCAAACCCAAATCGATTTTCTTTTAAGTCGAGCTTCTTCACTATATCCGCCTTAAAAAGCTTATAGCATGTCTCCATATCTGTAAGATTAAGATTGGTAAACATGTTTGAAGTAAAAGTAAGTACTGCATTACCTATAGAATGCCAGAAAAACAATATACGGTGCGGGTTGCCACCCATAAAACGGGAGCCATAAACCACGTCGGCGAACCCTTCTATTATAGGTTTAAGCAGGGTATTAAATTCCCTGGGGTCGTATTCCAGGTCGGCATCCTGTACTATAACAAAATCGCCTGTTGCAAGGCTTATACCGGTATGTATTGCGGCACCCTTCCCTTGGTTTATAGTTTTGTGATGTACCACCACTTCCGTGTTAAGTGCAGCCTCATCTGTGCGCTGTTTATGCCTTTCAAGATAACCGTCGAGTATTTTACCTGTGTCATCTTTCGAGCCATCGTTTACAATAACAACTTCTTTGGTTACCGAAAATAGCATGGGCGCTTCTACCACTTTATCGAGCAATGCTGTAATTGTACGGGCTTCATTATACGCGGGTACCAGAATTGATAATTTAGGCATACTTTTTTTAAAAGCTAAAAATACTCATTTAGCAATGTATAATTCTATGTTGTTTATAATTTTGAAGTAATATAGTATCGCTTAAGTAACCACTACTTAATTCACCAGTAACTTCTAGTTTTCAATTAAATAACATCATAAAATTCAAGGTTTTGAATACCTGAAGTGCCTTCCAATATTGATGTGTAAGGCTTTTTTAGGTATTTAACCCTAGGTGTTTATACCTATGTTCTAGCTATTAAATTAGGTGTTTATACCTATTTTTTTTACAAAACTCCTTACTAAGATTGAATCCTGAATTATAGCGTGCTGCCTAGGAACCATGCTATTCAAATCAGAAATGCTTTAAGTAATAACCTCTAAACCCTAATTTCATGAAGCTGAAACCGCCATTAATTGCAGCTTTGCTCGTTCTGGGAGGACGAGCCTGCATGGCACAGGCCATTTCGCCTGACGCTATTGCCTCCTCCGGAAGTTGTTTTGTTTCTCCTGATGTGTCGCTAAGCTGGACATTGGGTGAACCACTTTCCGAAACCTATGCCTCATCAACTAATTATTTAACTCAGGGTTTCCAGCAGCCCACATCTGTTGTTATCACCAGTGTCGACAACATTAACCAGCAGGGCAATGTAAGCGCTTACCCCAATCCCTTTACCAGTTCTTTTTATGTAAAGAACAACTATGAAGGGAAAAGCCTTGAAGTTGAGCTGACTGATATGGATGGTAAGACAATCTTTAAAAAGAGTATGACCGCACAAGAGCAGGAATTTGACCTGAGCCCCTATGCCAACGGCATATACTTTTTAAAGGTTTACAATGCAGACAACCAGCTAATTCAAACGCTGAAAGTTGACAAAATCAAGTAATCACAACTATTAAACGTATTAAAACAATGAAAAAAATAACACTATTAGTTGCAACACTGCTGACACTAGGTTTGTCGCTGGCAGCATTTGCACAAACAGCACAATCGACTACGGTAGGTGCCCCGCAGGCTATAAAATACCAGGCTGTAGCCAGAAACTCAAATGGAGATGCTATAGCAAATCAACCTGTTTCTTTCCGTATAAGTATTGTAGAAGGAAGTGCGAACGGAACAACTGTGTATGAAGAAACCCAGATATCTACGACCAATCAATTTGGTTTAGCCAACCTGAATATTGGAAATGGTACAGCTGTAACAGGTGCCTTTAATGGTATTGACTGGAGCAAGGGTAATTACTTTGTGAAAGTTGAATTTGACCCTAAAGGTGGAGACAACTTTACCTATATGGGCACCTCGGAAATGTTATCAGTACCTTACTCACTGTACGCCGAACATGCAAAAACAGCGGACAATATGCCAACCTTCCCTGTAAAAGCAGCTTTGCAAGGAACCAATCTACAAGCACCTTTTGATGCACCAGCAACAGGTACTTTGGTATATAATACCGATTCAGCAGGAACTGGCGATTACGCTGTTATCCCAGGCTATTATTACAATGCTGGAACAGCTATTGACCCGAATTGGGTAATGTTATCTGTATCAGATGATAGCCAGACCCCTATCAGACGTTATCATGCCGCTTGCATCTCAAATACATCATATGGTGGTGCAATGCTAGGTTCAAATGCGGCTTCAGCAACTTGTGCAATGAGTGCTGCTACTATTACGACTGGTGCTGATAATAGCGCTTTTGGGTATGATGCACTCGATGCCGACATCGATGGTAGTGCAAATACAGCTATGGGTTATAATGCAATGCTTAACAATACTGCTTGCGGAGATAATGTGGCTGTGGGTAATAATTCACTTTATACACAAAATTATAACCCTGGAGGTGGTAATAATTTTTATTCTCAAAATACTGCTGTAGGGTATGATGCACTTTATTTTACTAACCCTACTGCTACAACTAATGCAGAGTATAACTTAGCGGCGGGTGCATATGCTGGCTATACTAATTCAACAGGCAGTAACCTTGTAGCATTGGGTGCATCTGCTTTATATTATAATACAATTGGTAACGGTAATACCGCAATTGGAGAAGCTGCGTTGCAAGATAATACTACGGCAAATTACAATACTGCAGTGGGCCAAGATGCTTTGTATTTGCAGGCCTTTAGCAATACATCTTCAAACTGGAATAGCTATAATACAGCAGTGGGCTACCAGGCGCTCTATAGTAATGCCCCGTCTACAAATGCATCAACAACACAGGGAATTGAGAATACAGCCCAAGGAGCTTTTTCCGGTTACACGAACAGTACAGGCAGTTACAATACATCTGATGGGTACGAAGCACTATATAGTAATACGAGTGGTGTTTATAATACCGCAATTGGAATGCAAGCCAGTATAGAGAATACAACTGGAATTCACAATACCAGTGAGGGCTATGGTTCTTCTTATGAAAATGTCACAGGTAGTGGTAATACCTCTTTGGGGTATTCCTCATTATTTGGTGTTAATGGCGATTCTTACAGCTGGAACACCGCCATAGGAGACAGCGCAATGTATTCAACTACTACGGGCTATCATAATACTGCTGTTGGTTACCGGAATATGGGTTCTATTACTTCCGGTGCCCGCAATACCTCAGTAGGCGATTATGCTGGGTACACCATTACAACTGCATTTGGAAATACTTCTATTGGGTATAATGCATTATATACTAATTCAACAGGTTTACAAAACACCGCAGTTGGAGACAGTGCTTTATACAATAATACTGCTACCGGTAATACGGCAACCGGCTATGCTGCGCTCTATACTAATAGTTCTGGAACAGGTAATACAGCTGACGGATACCAGGCTCTACTTAAAAATGCGGCCACTACTGATAATACTGCTATGGGTTACCAGGCTTTATATACAAATAATACAACCGGCTCTAATAATAACACAGCTGTAGGTTATCAAGCATTGTACAATAATGCCAGTAATGGAAATGTCACCAGTAATACTGCTGTTGGTTACCAGGCGTCATATAGTAATACAACAGGTATAAATAACAGCGCATTAGGTTATTATGCGCTAGGTGCGTGCACTCAAGCAACGGGTAATACAGCAGTAGGTTATAATGCTTTAAAGACGGTAACAACTTCGAGTGACAATACAGCAATTGGTTGGGACGCTGATGTTTCAACAACCTCAATATCTAATGCCACGGCAATTGGCTATCAGGCAACTGCAACGGCAAGTAATACGATTTACCTCGGTAATTCTTCAGTAACTGGTATATACTGTGCTAGTGGACTTTATACAACATCAGATGGCCGCTTTAAAAGTGATGTTGAAGAAACAGTTCCTGGGTTATCCTTTATTACAAAATTAAGGCCCGTTACCTACCATTATAATATGGATGCTATCGCCCAATATATCCATACACCTGATAGTTTGCGTTTAAAGGAATCAGAAGCCGAAAAAGGTAAAATGCTCTTTTCTGGGTTTATTGCTCAGGAAGTTGAAAAAACAGCTAATGATTGCGGATATGATTTTAACGGAGTAAGTAAACCCAAAAATACAAATGATTATTATGCTATTGATTATGCAGCATTTACTGTACCTTTAGTAAAAGCTGTGCAAGAACAACAGCAAATAATTGACAGTTTAAAAACAGTTATTGCAATTCAATCTGCAAAAACAACCGCTGATAGCAAAGATCAGAGTATTCGTTTAACAAACGACGAAAAGGAAATAGCCGAGTTAAAGCAAATGATTCAGAATATGAGCCAAGCTCAAGCATCAATAAAGCAATAAGAGAAGGTGCTCTATAATAAAAAGCCCCTGACACTGCGGTCAGGGGCTTTTTATTCAACCTCAATTGAGAGAACATTTTAAATGATATTTTTGCCTATAATAATAGATAAAAGACAAATCCTTTTTATGTTAAAGAAATTACCGCACAAAATCAACTTGCTTTGCTTCGTATTAGCATTGTTCGGTAATTTAATGATAAAAACAGAGCCACCTGTCTGGGTAGGCTTTGGAGACCCCTACGACTATCTTGCTCAATCAAAAATACCATTATCCGATAAAAGCTTTTATTCCCCTACCCCCGATTTAAAATTTAATTGCAGGCCATTTACTTTGCCACTATTATATAAAATAGCGGACAGCGATCCGCCAAGGATAATTATACTTCAGGAATTCTTTAATGCCTTATGCACTTTTTTTCTTGTTTATGTATTAATGCTTTACTTAAACAGGAATTATCTTAAATACGTTGCCATAATTTGCATTTACCTGCTTATGTCCTGGTGGAATATTTTAGGATGGAGCGTTAACCTTCTTTCAGAGTCCTTATTTATGTCTCTTTTGTTCGCGTGGTTAGCATCATGGTTGCTTCTTACTAAAAAAAGAACCAGGTGGTACTGGGCCTTGCATATACTTATAACAATTCTATTCTCTTTTACGCGCGATAATAGTCCATATATTATTGTGTTATTCTACTTCACATCGGGCTTTGCCGGATGTCTATGGGATAGAAAGCAATTGAAGCAATATATTACCTTATTCGGAATAGGAATTGTGTTATTTATTGCACAGTCGTACACAGCTAAAATCGGTGAGCGAAACAAGCTACCTGTACTAAATAATATTATAATAAGAATGATGCCCAATAAGGAATATTTTCAATGGTTTAAAGATAATGGCATGCCATTATCTGACAGGCTTTTGGCCAATTACACCGGAGCCACCTGCAATGACGCGAAAATATATACCCTTTATCACGATTCGACATATAATGATTTATATAACTGGGTTAACACTCAAGGTACATCTACCTTTATCAGGTTTCTTCTTACGCATCCAAAACATACCTTTCTGCTTGACCAAACACCTGAAGAACGAGAGCGTATATTTGCATATAACCTGCCTGGGTATACGGGTGACATAACGGGTTATAGTAAATGGACCAGCTTTATCTTTCCGTTATTTAATAAATGGGTAGTGCTTTTATTATTGTTATGCCTCATTGTTAAATTCAGAAAACATAAAGAACTTATTCTGGTATTCCCTTTGCTCCTTATGATTGTTTTCACAATTCATGCTCTTCTTGCCTATAATTCTGATGCCCTTGAAGTAGAGCGCCATTTATTCATCACCAACATTATGATACAGTTTGTCGGCATACTTTCAGTATTGTTTATTCTGAACCCTTCCGACCCTTTGTTCCGCTCAGCAGAAGAGGAAGTGGCAAAAACATAGATATAGCGCTCAGTTAATGGGTTATAGTTCTTGAAAACCTTGTTAATAAATCGGTATAGTGCGGGTAACCAATGGCCCTAAAACCATCTTTTTTTCGTATCTTTGTCTTCTTAAATTTTGAATTATGGCAATTGAAATAAATGACTCGAACTTCCAGGAATTAGTCCTGAAATCTGATAAACCGGTAATGCTTGATTTTTGGGCGGAATGGTGTGGCCCTTGCCGCATGGTTGGCCCGTTTGTTGAAGAGTTGGCAAAAGAATATGAAGGCAAAGCTGTTGTGGGCAAGGTAGACGTGGATAACAACCCTAATGTATCGGCTGAATTTGGTATTCGCAATATTCCTACTATATTGTTTTTTAAAGGCGGTAAAATAGTCGACAAGCAGGTTGGCGCTGTGCCCAAGTCGGTATTGGAAGGCAAGCTGAAAAGCCAGCTTTAAACACTAACATAAAATAACAAACCACCCTTGGCTACCGAGTTTAAACCAGAAGAGCTTAGGGAGTTTTCCTCTCTTGAATTACTTGCCAAACAGGTAGTAGAGGGTTTTATTACAGGTCTTCATAAGAGCCCTTTTCATGGCTTTTCGGTTGAATTTGCCGAACATCGTATTTATAATACCGGCGAATCTACCCGGCACCTTGATTGGAAGCTTTATGGAAAGACTGAAAAATTATTTATTAAAAAGTTTGAAGAAGAGACTAACCTAAGGTGCCAGATAGTTATTGATGACTCTTCTTCTATGTACTTCCCCGAAAAGGGATTGAACAAGGTAAGTTTTGCTGCGCAATGCGCTTCGGTGCTTATACAATTGCTTAAACAACAAAGGGACGCAACCGGGTTAAGTATTTTCTCGGAAAAACTGGAACTGCACACACAGGCTAAATCTACTCCTATGCACCAGAAAATGCTGTATAGTGAGTTAGAAAAGATATATCACCCCTACAATACTGAGGTGCAGAAAAAGACATTTACTGTCGAAGCCTTGCACAATATAGCTGACAGTATTCATAAACGTTCACTGGTGGCCATTTTCAGCGATATGTTCGATTCACAAGTCGGACGTGAAAATGATATTTTCTCGGCCCTGCAGCATCTAAAGCATAATAAGCACGAAGTAATCCTCTTTCATGTAACTGAAAAAGCTACCGAAGAGGATTTTAAATTCGATAACCGCCCCTACCGCTTTATTGATATGGAAAGCGGTGAGGAAATAAAGGTTCACCCCTCAGAAGTACGCGATACCTATGTAAACTCTATGGCAACCTACCGCAAAGAACTTATGTTGCGCTGCCGCCAGTATGGCATTGATTTTGTAGAGGCGGATATTAAACAGGGGTTCCGGCAAATATTACTGCCTTACCTGGTTAAAAGAATACGGATGCAATAAAAAAGAGGCGGTGTTTTGCCGCCTCCTTTCATAAAATAGTTAATCAGACTATTTGTTGTCTTCTTTGTAGCGGTAACCAAGCGCCTTGTGTAATGACTTAACTGCCGCCTTTGTATCAGCAATTGCTGCAGCTTTATTGCCACCAAAATCGTCTGGTGCTTTGTCCATATACTCAATAGCATCTTTCATGGCATCAATTGCATGTTCAATTCTGGGGTGCTTTTTTGCTTCGTTTTGTTTGTAGCTTGTAACTGCTGTTGTTGCAAATACACCTAAGCTGAAGGCTGTAATTGTGAGAACTGTAGGGATTAATTTTTTCATGATATTGGGTTTAAGGTTAATTTATTAAACTCAAAAATAATAAAAAACGAATACTGGAATATGAATAAATTCATTAATGTAAGTGGCGGCAATGCATCATCAGGTAACTTATTGTAAACCAATAAGAAATAAATAAAAAAGCCTGTAACTATTAATTACAGGCTTTAACTCTTTTCTAGCGGTCTGGACGAACCCGTCCCGAGTACTCGGGATGACAGGCAAGTCCTAACCTTTAGCGGTCTGGACGGGACTCGAACCCGCGACCTCCTGCGTGACAGGCAGGCATTCTAACCAGCTGAACTACCAGACCATTTTTTCAAAGAGAGGTGCAAAAATACACGATTTTTGTTATGTCCAACAAAAATGTTTTTCTTTAGCCAACTGGTAATCGTTTATACCCTAAACAGCCACCCGGGGCTTTTTGCCAAACTTTATAAGCATGCGTGTGTGCGATGCTATTGCCTGAACAAATGTAGGGTAAGAATGGTAAGGATAGTTAAACTCCTCGGCAGTCTGCTTTACAATGGCCGATATTTTTCTGTAATGTATATGGCATATAGTAGGAAACAGATGATGTTCTACCTGGAAATTAAGCCCGCCTACATACCAGGTTAATAAGAATGATTTAGGAGCGAAATTAGAAGTAGTATATAGCTGGTGTACGGCCCAATCATTTTCCATGTTCCCAGAATTGTCGGGCAATGGAAAGTCGAGGTGCTCTACTACGTGAGCAGGCTGAAACACCAGTGCCAGTATAAGCCCGCCAGTATAATGAATAATGGCAAAACCGATTAAAATCTGCCACCAGCTAACATGCAGAACCAACATAGGTATAACCAGCATATACGTATAGTAGAATAATTTCCAGGCAATAAGTTTAAACAGCTCAGGCCTGAATTTCTTCTTCCTCATAGCAAGAAAGCCCTTCTTTTCGTATCGTATAAGTTGTTTAAAGTCCTTCTTTATAACCCATGAGAATGTCATTAATCCGTATAGGAACCAGGCATATATAAATTGAAGACGGTGCATTTTTTTATAGGGTGCATGGGGTGAAAACCTCATGAAGCCGCGTGAGTCAATATCTTCATCATGTCCATCAATATTAGTAAATGTATGGTGCAGGGTATTATGCTGAACCTGCCAGTTAAAATAATGCCCCCCGATAAGGTTTATGCTATAACCCAGTATCTTGTTAACTCTTGAGCTACGTGAATAGCTGCCATGGTTAGCGTCATGCATAACTGCCAGGCCAATACCGGCTACCCCTATTCCCATAATTATTGCAAAAGCAAGCATTAATGGAACATATGTAACAACCCCGGTAACCATTAAAAAGTAAGGAACAAAGTATAAAGAGAACATAATCACGGTTTTAAACCACATGGTTCCGTTCCCGTATTTAGAAATACCGTTTGTTTTGAAATATTGATCTACCCTTGTATGTAATGTTTGGAAGAAACTACGATGTTGCGTATTAAAACGCACATTAGATGATGATACTGACACAAATATGGAGTTAAGCGTTATTAAAAAAATCCTACCTCAATTAATACAAAGGTAAGCTTTTTTTTTCGCATTTATGTGATATAGGTACCAGTACTTAACAAATATTGTGAATTGATTAATAAACCGAGGTGGTGAAATTCCTGACAAGAAAACTATCGTGTTTCATGCTTGAAGAGCCATTGAGAACGGCAGCCGTATCTATACTTCCCGAACCCTTGATAGTATTTCCTTGTTGATTGGCAACCGGGCGCAATACAATAATGGCTGTAACAATAGCGGCCGTAGCTATAAATGCCTGGTAAAGCTTAACATTAATATTAAGCATGCGGACTATGCCCCTATTCTTTAAACCCCTGCGTCTTACTTTAGACCGTAGTTCTTCCAATCTGTCTTTCGAGGGTTCGGGTACCTCGTCGTTATTTAATTGCATGGCGTGTTTCAGCAATTCATCCAGTTCATTTTTATTGGTTTCCATAGTACATCAATTTAAAGGGTCATATATTTTTAATTTCTCCGATAATATCTTAAGTGTATAGTGAATTCTTGATTTTACGGTGCCTTCTGAACATTCCATTATCTGGGATATCTCTGTTATTGAATGGTCTTCCTGGTAACGCAGCACAAAAGTTGTCTTCTTATCAAATGGTATTTCTTCGAGCACCTTACCCAAGGCCTTTTTAAACTCTATGCCATCCATCCGGGCTGCAGTGCTTATAAGGAATTTCTCATCAAGTACATTGCCGGTATGCCTTATTTCATCATTGAATTCCTTTACCACCTCATAGTGCTTATACTGGTTTTTGCAGGTATTATATGCTATTGCATAAACCCATGACTTGAAAGACCGTGTCCTGTCGAATAATTCGGGCTTTTCAATAATTTTTAAGAAAACATCATGCAACGTATCCTGCGCCCTTGGTTTATCATAATTAAGCATGCGAATGAAGTAACCCAGCAGCATTTTACTATAGCGTTTATACAACTCATCAAAAGCCGAAACCTCACCCTTTTGCAGGTGAAGCATCAACTCCTGGTCAGTCATAACCGAAAACTTAATCATTAGCGCCTTAATTATTTGCCTTCAAGATATTCCTCCATTTCCTTCTCTTTGCCTGCTTTTGCGGCATATTTCATTACAAAATCCTTATAAAACTGCACCCTGTCATTGTTTTCACCCATTTGCCTGTAATGCCGGTATAAAATGGCAAAGGGAGTTACGTACTGCGTTTTGGAGTCTTCCACAAGCTCTTCCGAAAGGCCATTGTCATAGGGCACATACCCATTCAGGTAATCGAGGTGAAAGTGGTCTTCAACGTTATTTCTGAGTTTAGAAATATTATCGATGCGAACGGTACTAAAACGATAAGTAAGGCCCGTACAATAGAGGCTGTCGGGGAAAGTATTCTCCAAGCCGCTTTCAATCTCCATAAATAATGGAACAGACGAATTCACTTTGTTTATTTCAAGTAACAGCATTTTCATAAAATCCATTGTCCCGTTAGCTTGTTTACTCCTTTCCCAAAAGCCCTCAGGCAGTACTATATTCTTTTCCAGCAGCATTTGCTTCAGGTAGCCCGTATAATTCATGGCAAGCGGCACATTTATAATGGTGATATCCGTCCGTATGCCTTTTGCCTGTTGAAGCATCCATGTGGTATAGGTGTCATTATCGCCCCAGGTAAATACTATAGCGTTTTTATCGGCCGACATAAGCAGGTTATACCCTAACTCCATCATACCGTAGGCGTATGTATTGCTTTTATAAAGTGATGCAGACATTTCTTTAAACTTTGGCCCATTGCCCGATACAGCACTATATGTTATATAATCCTCGAGCACTGTTCTATCATTCGGTGCCAGCGCAATAGCTTTCTTTAGCATTAAAGCGGTATTGGCCGTATCTTTATTCGGCCAGCCATCGTAACTTAATTTACAGCGATAGTATTGAATAGTACCGGGAACATTCCTGCCCATATCATCCATAATCTGAGCCATGGCCTTTTGCTTGTCAACATGCCCTGTCTCATACAAATGGTTACTGTAACGCATGGCCCAATAGTAGTTTTCCCATGCCTGGGCATCTTTAGGCCTTTTAGCTACTTCTTTCTTCCATAAATCGGCTTGGGCTGAATAGAACTGGTCGTCACGTGGCTGTATGGTTAAGCGGTATACTGGTTCAGGCTTTTGGGCATAAACACCTGTACCAAGGAAAATCAATATATATACAAGTTTTTTCATTTGCTGTAATATCGTTTCATAAGCTATTACACCTCAAAAGGGTAAAGGTTCATTAAACCAACGAAATATTTGCGAGTAAGGTGTCTGCCTATAACATTCTTTAACAAATTGGTATATTAGTAGACTAATTAGCCCATATGCGATATTTATTGATTCTCTGCTTATCTATTTCCTTGTATGCTAAAGGGCAAACCACATTATTACCACAGCTGATTCTTACATCCAGGCTCGATAGCCTTGGGCATGGCCCCGGTAGTTCTACAGATTTATATGTTACGATAACTATTGCCAATACTGGCCCGGATACTATCCGTTACTATTCAATGAGCTGCTCTTATTATGAGGTCTTCATTTCCGGCAATAAAAATATTCCTATGTATGGCTGGGCATGTGACAAGAATGTGACAACTATTATCACCATTCCACCGCAAAAAACGGATACGAAAAAATTAATCCTTAATTCTAATTTGAGTAAGGAGCAATTAAATAAAGAAAAATTCAAAGTCGGGCTTATCTATATGCCTTCAAATAAAACTAATCTTCGAAACGATTGGGAAGAAATGAGGGAAGGGCTTAAAGAGAGGAAAACTATAATCTGGAGCAACGAGGTAATAATTAAGTAATGAAATCACTTCTTTACTTATTTGTTAGCTTGCTCCCCTTGCCTCTAATGGCATCATCAAGCCTAACGAACGACAGCATCGAAGCAAAACCAATTGTAATTGCTATCTATGATAGTGTTGAAAAGAATGCTGAATGGGTTACAATATACATTCACGTGGCGATAGAAAATAAAACACAAGATACTGTTAGCTCTACATTCTTGTGTTGCTCTTATGACGATTGTTTCATTTCGGATAATAAAAGCGTTGAAGTATCACATGGTTCCTGTGATTCGTGCTTAGTAATTGGATCTATTAAGATAGCACCTAATCAATCATGTTTGCGTAGGTTGGCATTATCTGTTGTGGGCGATATGAACACCTTGAAATCAAAGCCCTTTAGAGTAGGGTTCGATTTTAGGATACCGGCTAAGGTGGAATGGAAAAATGGAGAAGAATGGGTAAATGGGCACAAAGGTGGAAATCCCGATCCTTATTTAACGGCTTGGAGCAACGAGATAACTATTAAATGATGAAAACTGTATTTGCATTATTAATTATTCTACCGGTTATTGCGTTAGTTGCTTTTAAGAACTCCGGAAAAAATAATACCCCAACAGTTATTATAAAAGGCAGTTCCATTCGTGCCGGCGAAGACTCTACTAATGTGATTGTAGCTACAGCAACCATAATTAACCAGACTGACGATACAATCCGATTCCAATACAATGCTTGCATGGTACCCAACTTCACCTGCGACAACAAAGATCTGGAGGTTTGTTTTTTTCATGGCTCCGATAGTAATTGTATGGCTATAAATACGCTTTTGCCTCATGGCGAGTATAACATAGAACAAGTCCTAAAAAGTAAGTTACCAATAAAGAAACTAAAAGGAGAAAAATTCAGACTAGGGTTTTTATGGGTTTACCCGGAAAGTGAAACATGGAAAACCGATACCTTAAACTTTAATAACAAGGATAGTTATGTAAGGCATATGCCTCATATAATCTGGAGCAAGACTAAAGTTATCTGGAGCAACAACGAACTAACTATTCAGTAGCCTACCTGAACTGGTAAGTGTACCGGGCAATATTTATAACCGATTTCGAAAAATCACGGTCAAGTTCATTAGTCACAAGCCCATTACCTTTATCATACATATATTCCACATTATCGGTCTGCTTATCGCCATTAATCAGCTTTTCTGTAAGTATGCTCCCGTCAGTATCATATGTTATTCCCACAGTATGATGTATCTCTCCATTCAGGTTACCTGTATAGGTGTATTCAATTACCCTGTCTTTATCATCGTACTTTAAATCGACCTGCGAATAAAGCCAGCCCACTGCATAATGAAAATTGCGGCTGGTCATGCGATGCTTGTCATCGTAATATGTTATGGTCTTTTCATAAATTTTATTTTCTTCATTATATCCATAACGCTGCAACTGCTTAGGATATGGGGTATAAGCAAAACTATCTACCGATAGAACGGTTTGGGTACCTATCCTGTAATCTCCCTGGCTTGTATTGGTAAGTGGAACCTCACGCACATGGGCACGCTTTTTCATATTACCGTCTGCATACCACCTATAATACCATACATCGTAAAAATTACCTTCATTGGTGCGTTTTATAATAATATGGCCGAAACCATCATAGTAATAATATGAACGGACAGTATCCCATATGCCTGGCCCCTCTTTAACGGTGAAGTACGATTCCGCAACTCTTCCCAGCGAATCGAACCGGAAGTATTTCATTACCCCATCATTTAAAATAGGCTCCCCGTCAGGTTTATACTCATAATTAATAGTGATTGAAGCAATGCGCCTTAACTTAATTATATCGTACCTGAAACTTGGGGTAATCATATCTTCCTCATCCTGGAAAACCGCCATCTGGGCCTCACTGCAATACGAAACAAGCAGTAGAAGGGCAGACAGGAATACGCTTTTTATCCTCATATACAGCCTTCCACTTGTGTTATAGCCTCAGGAACCGAACTAACAGGCATTTTGCAGGTTTTATTTTCACAAACATAAATAAGTGTCCTCTCTCCCACAAGTTTTTCTTTCAATAATTCAAGCCCCGACTTGGTTTCGGCACCAATCAATATTTTATTCGGAAGGTAAATGGCATTCAGTTTATCACGGAACATGGGCGATTGCCTGCCAGCCATGGCTACTTCGTAGAACTTGCAATACTGGTGCAGCATAAGCATGGCCCAGTTGGTATATCCCTGCGGATAATTATTCATGGTATCTTTTACCACACAAAGCATATTATTTGCCATTTCAATATAGGCCTCTTTCCCCAGCGAATGGCCCAGTTCATATAAAACATGAGCCATAGCGGAATTAGATGCCGGTATAACATTATCGTTTGTTTCGGCTTTTCGGGTTATAACAGCCTTCTGCAGGTCCGAGGTATAGTAGAACAGGAATTTCTCCTTATCGTGAAAGTGCTGAATGGTGTATTCAGTAAGCTGTTCGGCTAATGCCAGCCACTTTTCCTCGAATGTGCATTGGTAAAGACTTATAAAGACATGTGCCACTAAAGCATAATCTTCCAGGAACCCGGTTACAGTTGACTTGCCATTTTTATAACTGTGTTGCATGGCCCCATCTTCACCAATAAATTTTTTAACAATAAATTCTGCATTTTTCAACGCTGTAGTAAGAAAGATAGGCTCTTTGAATGCTTTATATGCATCTATTAATCCTTTAAGCATAAGTCCATTCCACGATGCCAGTATTTTATCGTCAAGCCCCGGCTTTACTCTGTTAACTCGCTTTTCTGCCAGTTTTCTTAGCCATTCGCGGTTTTTCGTTTCAAGAACCTCCATTGAAATACCTTGCTGCTGACAAAACTCTTCATCGCTCTTTTTTCGGAACAGAATATAGTTGCCTTCCTCCCAAACATCACTATCGGTTATGCTGTAGTAAGCAGCAAACAATGGAAAATCATCAACAATAATTTCCTGCAATTCTTCTTTGGTCCATACATAATACTTCCCCTCCACTCCTTCCGAATCTGCATCTAAAGCACAATAAAAGCCTCCTTCAGGCGACAATAACTGGTTACATACAAACTCATAAATTCCGTAAACAACATCCTTATAAAGCTTTTTAGGATTATTCATATATGCATGGGCATATAACGACATAAGCTGTCCGTTATCATAAAGCATCTTTTCAAAATGCGGCACTTTCCAAATCGAATCGGTTGAATAGCGCGCAAAGCCGCCCTCAACAGGGTCGTAAATGCCACCCATGGCCATTTTATCTAAGGTCAGGTAAATATGCTCTGCTATTTTATCTGCTTCATTTGTGCGCTGCGAATTCTTTAATACATAGGCATAGTAAAGCAGGTACTCATAATTATTGGGCATTGGAAACTTAGGTGAATAGTTGTATCCCCCAAAAGCTTTATCGAATGCATTTTCAATTTTTATTGTAAACTCTTCTAATTGTTTAAAATCGGGTTTTGCAGTTGTGGGTTCCACCGCAGGAATATTACTTACCTTGATTATTCCCCTTTCCAATTCATCAGCGAACTCAAGAACTTTCTCAATTTCCTTTCGGTAAAGGTTTTGAAGGTTATGCAACAACTGTTTCCAGTTATTTTTTGGGAAATAGGTGCCACCATATATGGGCCTGCCATCGGGTAAAGCAAAACAATTCAAGGGCCACCCTCCCCTGCCTGATATTATCTGCACTGCGTCCATATAAAGCTGGTCAACATCGGGCCTTTCTTCACGGTCAACCTTAATGCAGACAAAGTAATCATTCATAATACTTGCCACTTCTTCGTCCTCAAACGACTCGCGTTCCATTACATGGCACCAGTGGCATGCAGAATAGCCAATGCTTATAAGTACCAGCTTCCTATCTTCCTTGGCTTTAGCAAAGGCTTCGTCTCCCCAGGGATACCACTCCACAGGGTTATGGGCATGCTGCAAAAGATAAGGGCTGCTTTCGTTTATAAGGCGGTTGGTATGCACAATACTTATTTGGCATGTAAACTTACGAAATGAAGTATTATCTCTTTGCAGAAATATTGGGCTAATAGTATAAACGGAAAGGATACTGCTATTCGTCCACTACCGGGCTATCGAGGAACCAGTTAAGGCGGTTGAATGTTTTATATTCCGGCGGAAGCCCTCTGACTGATGTCTTCTTTCCTGTTTTCTCATCCTCTACAATAAATACCTCCGGGTGAGAATTATCAAGCCTGATAGTTTCCACCGTATTTAGCTCTGTTCCGTTCCAGAAACACTTATGAATAGCCACCCAACCCGGCCAGCCATAATCCATTTGAAAAAGCATTATTCTATCAGGGTAATAATCGGGATTAGATACTTCAATGCGAGACATAAATGCCCCGCAATCCTTATTATACAAATAAATAAACTCCTCGTCTCTCGGGCAGCAACCACTTAATCCGCTCGTGGTTAAAACAAAATCTTTACAACCATCTCCATTTACATCGAAAATAGTATCACCGGTGTACGAATGGAAATAACATGTATCTGCCCGCACCAAAGTGAATTTTTGTGTAGTATCAAGAACATAAATGGCTACAATAAGGCGGTCGTAAAACACATCCTTTGAGTCGTTGTATGGTATGCGGATAAGCAGGTGCTTTGATTTTTTATTAAACAAATGGCCATAATTCATTGACAAGAAACCTGAGTCGATGCAGAGCCTTTTACTATTGTAAGTAAAAGAATCCTGGTCTTTATTCTTGTTGGCGTAAGCCATAGCAAAAGCAATTCTTTTTACGGTATTTATGCTATCGGCCATTACTCTTTGCCTGAACTTATTTGTGTCGGGGCCAATTCCTTTATCAATACCTGCAATGGGGCTACCATTAAGTATATTATGGCATAGCAAGGTAATTGCTACCAACGAAACAAACAGATGAATCCTCCTCATTTACAGCCCTGTAGTTGACCCAAAACTAAAATAATAGTATTACCGTATCTTTAATTTTCCAGCGGTTCTGTTAACGTTAAGTTAACTATGCCACCAACCTAACTCTGGTAAAGGGAAGTAAGTTTATTTCTTTCTGAAAAAAATCTCAATGGGTGTACCGGTGAGTTGAAACTTTTCCCTCATTTGATTTTCAAGAAAACGCTTATAATGTTCCTGGATATATTGCGGCAGGTTACAGAACATAGCGAACGTAGGGTATGGAACAGGTAATTGTGTAAGGTACTTTATACGGACATACTTGCCCTTATATGCCGGCGGAGGGTTCAATTCTATTACAGGCAGCATAATGTCGTTCAACTTCGAAGTAGGTATATTCTGTTTGCGGTTATTATAAACAATCATAGCTGTTTCCAGTACTTTAATTATCCTCTGCTTTTCATAAACGGAAACAAATATTATGGGCACATCGCTGAAAGGCTCCAGCTTCTTGCGTATCATTTCAGTATAAGTATCAACCGACTTAGTGTCTTTCTCTATCAAGTCCCATTTATTCACTACTATCACTATTCCCTTGTGGTTACTCACAGCCAGTGAGTATATGCTTAAATCCTGCTGGTCGAGGCCCTGTGTTGCATCGAGAAGCAACAAACAAACATCGCAGCGCTCTATAGCCTTAACTGTGCGCATAGTTGAGTAGAACTCAACATCTTCATGCACCTTAGCCTTTTTACGAAGCCCTGCTGTGTCTATCATCAATATATCGTACCCGAAACGCTGGTAACGCAAATCCACTGCATCGCGTGTTGTTCCTGCTATATCGGTAACTACTACCCTTTCTTCGCCAACCAATACATTAATAAGTGATGATTTACCTACGTTGGGCCTTCCTACTACGGCTATCTTAGGTAAACCTTCATCATAATGCTCATCCTTTTTAACTGAAAGGTGCTGCATTACATCGTCAAGTAAATCGCCTGTGCCTGCACCACTTATGGCTGAGACACTATGTATATCTCCCAAGCCCAGGGTGTAAAACTCTGCTGACATAGCTGCGCGGTCAAAATTATCGGCCTTATTGGCCACCATTATCACTTTTTGCTCTTTACTGGCGTTTTTGCGCAGCATATCGGCAACAGATTCATCAAATGGTGTTAGGCCCTCCTCAATATCAACAACAAACAATATCAGGTCGCATTCATCAATAGCAAATTGAACCTGCTTACGTATCTCGCCTTCAAAAACATCCTCACTACCTTTCACATAGCCACCGGTATCTATTAGTGTAAACCACTCCCCGTTCCACTCCACACGCCCATAATGACGGTCGCGTGTAACGCCTGAAGTCGGGTCTTCAATAGCGTCGCGATGCCCTGTTAACCTGTTAAATAATGTTGATTTGCCTACATTTGGCCTTCCTACTATTGCTACTACCCTTGCCATTTTATCGTTTCTAAAAAGTTCACAAAGCTAACTTAGTTTTGATTACTCACCTCTTTGTCACTCAAGCTGACGTTTCCCCTCTCTATTTAATTGAGAGGGGATATGGGGTGAGTTACAAGTAGCCGAAATTCTTCAGCTGTATTTCATTATCGCGCCAATCCTTCTTTACCTTCACCTGCACTTCAAGGAACACTTTACCGTTGAGCCATTTCTCCATATCCTTTCTGGCAGCCGTGGCTGTTTTCTTCAATGCTTCACCTTTGTGGCCGATTATAATTCCTTTCTGCGTATGGCGGTTTACATATATAACTGCGCGTATATGCGTTAGTTTCTCTGTTTCTTTAAACTCCTCAATAATCACTTCCACTGAATAAGGCACCTCTTTATGGTAATACATCAATATCTTCTCTCGTAAGATCTCCGCGGCAAAAAAGCGTTCCGGTAAATCCGACATATAATCTTTAGGGTAGAACGGTTCGCCTACCGGCAAATGTTCCAGCAATATCTTCTTCAGTTCATCAACATGGAAGCCATGCAAGGCTGAAACAGCTATTATTTTAGTAGGCTTAATAACATTCTCAAGTGCGCTCAATCGCTGCGCAGTATCTTCTTGTTTAGTTAAATCAACCTTGTTCAGCACCACAATAACAGGCACTTTAACATATTTTAACTTTTCCAGCAATTCTTCCCTGAATCCGCCTTCTTCAACATCGGTAACAGCCATTACAACATCAGCATCTTCAAGGGCTTCGCCCACTTTTTGCATCATGGCCTCCTGCATTTTGTAATGCGGTTTTATAACACCGGGAGTGTCTGAAAACACTATCTGGTAGTCGGGCCCATTCGCAATAGCCGTAATACGTTTACGGGTGGTCTGGGGCTTATGGGTAACAATGGAGAGCTTTTCGCCAACCAGGGCATTTACCAATGTCGATTTGCCTACGTTTGGATTGCCTACGACGCTAATCCAACCTGCTTTGTCTATTTTGTTCATATAGTGTTTATAAATATAGCCTATTTCTCTGACACAGCGCAAAAATAGTGTATATTTGCAGTACGAAATTCATACTGCGGGGTAGAGCAGAGGTAGCTCGTTGGGCTCATAACCCAAAAGTCGTTGGTTCGAATCCAGCCCCCGCTACTAAAACGATAAAAAGCTCTTGAGAAATCAGGGGCTTTTTTACTTTACTGACATACTTACCTAAATGATATACCTATTCAGCCACCTCAAGTTTAACCACACTATTTTGATTAGCCTGCTTGACTTTAGTCATTTGATGAAGTTCTTTTAATATCTCTATAGTCATTAACTGATTTTCATGCACCTGTTGAAGCTGCTGTTCAATTAAAACAGTTATAGATTGATGAAGTGCCATAATTTCATTCTCAGCTTTTAAGTCGGCAGCAACGCGTTTACTGTTCTTCTCGTGCTGCCGGTGCTCACTTACCATAATAATAGGTGCTTGTATAGCCGCAATACCTGCCAGGATAAAGGTCATAAGTGGAAAAGGGAATGGATCGAACCTGTATTTAACTAAGGCAAATTCATTATATAATATCCATATTATCAAAGCCATTGCAAATACAAATATCGCTTTCCATTTACTGGCAACACTAAAAATAGTATCGGCAAATCGCTCTCCAAATGTCAATCTCTCTTCTTCAAGATTATTATTGTTTGTAAGGGTGGCTTTTACTTTCAAAACAGTATCAACAACCTTCTGATGTAATTGCGTAAATTTTTTATCCGGCATTTTATTTTCTTGTTTTCATAATATAAACAACCAGAATGCACACAATGGTAAGCGCTATTAAAAGTATGGTCATGTATTTGGATAAGCTTAATTCTCTTGCAATTACATTAAGGCGTCTTTTAATTAAATAGTTTACCAGTTTAGACACTTTACCTAATGAGCCCGCTCCTTTTATTACAAATTCTTTTGCTCCAACCCGTAATGATTCAATGGCAGTTATCATATCATCATTGCTGGTGAACATAATAATTTCTGTTTTGGGATTAATGAGTTTTATTGATTTTAAAACTTCCATGCCATTTTTATCCTGCATATAATAATCAAGAATCACAATATGTAAATCTTCATCAACTTTTTCCAGGCAACTTTCTCCATCATTAAAGGTTGTAACCTTAACGCCATTACCAAATTCGTTTTCAAGCGAAATTTTGAGGTCCATAACCATTAACTCATCATCATCCACAATAAAAATATTTGTTTTCTGTGTTTTCATTTCACCCCAATATTATACTCAAGCCGATTATTAAATAGTAGGCCGCAAAAGTGCAGAGACAGGTTAATGAAAGCATTACACATACATCCGGAAATGTTATATAAATAACCATATCCGTGGCACTGTCTTGAATTATATAAGTTGTTATGAAGATTATGTAATGGTAATGGTGATTCGCACCAGCATCTTTGCAGCGTCAAAATTAATCAACAATTAATATTTCCTTAAATGAAACGTACATTATTACTTATTATATCAGCAATTACCCTGATATCCTTTCCAAAGACAAACTACGCTATTACGCATACTTTGTGTATGCCTTATTATTTGGGCTCCCCTCCAGCCATCACTGCTCAGCCTGTCAGTCAAACTGTATGTGCCGGAAACCCAGTAAGTTTTTCGGTAAAAGCAACCGGGTCTGGCCTTACATATCAATGGAGAATCGGGGTACTAAATTTAGTTAATGGCCCGAATATTTCAGGGGCAACCTCTTCTATACTTACAATTAATTCAGTA